>JALYOO010000055.1 GCA_030856845.1 Gemmatimonadota bacterium | reverse complement strand
CACTCTCGATCGCGCGACAACCGGCAGCTTCGGCGAGGTCAGCAGTGGATTCATTCGGAGCGCAGAACCTCCGCTCGCGAATGCCGAGTACTCCTGACACGAACGGGTCGATGTTTTCGCCAAGCCGTTCGGAAAGCTCGGCGTTTGTAACCACACGCTCCGGCACATAGCTCCCCGTGCCGGTGATTGTCGCGTGACGCGTGGTCACGTGGCCGTCTCTGGCGCCGGGCCGGTCGTTCCGCGCTGCACGAGCTCGACCGGCAGCAAGCGACTCAGCCTCTTTGCCGACCCCTTTCCTTCGATCGTGCGAATGAGGAGTCGCGCAGCGCGGCCACCTAGCTCACGCGCCGGCACCTTTACGGTTGTCAGTTCGGGTGTCACGAGTTGAGCGAGCTCTATGTCGTCGCAGCCAACCACCGAGATGTCTTCCGGCACTCGCAGTCCCGCAGCCAGTGCTGCCTTCAGCGCGCCAATCGCGATCACGTCGTTGACGCAGAACACGGCGGTCGGCCTCGGATCGAGGCTGAGCAGCGAGCGCATGGCGTTGCGTCCTTCCTGTGCCGTTGCGTTCCCGCGGGCGAGATACTCGGATGGCAGTGAGATGCCATTCGCGTCGAGCCGTTTCCAGAAGCCGCGCTCACGCATCCGGAACGAATGCGCGTCGATCGCTGGTCCGATGAACGCAATACGGCGGTGGCCCAGGCCGATCAGGTGATCGGCTGCCTGCGCCCCAGCGCTCTCTGCGTCGGTGGCAATTCCCGGCCACCTTCCAGCGATCTGATCGATCAACACGACGTTTGTTCGATCGAGGAGGTCGGCGTGAACCGAAGCTGCGCCGACCGCGTCGATGATCACTCCGTCGATGATTCGGGCGTGCAGCGCATCGAGGTATTTCGCGGCGTTTCCTTCGCCGGCTTCGCATAGCAGCACCGCATATCCTTCCTGGGCAGCCACGCGTTCAGCGCTGCTTACCACGTCGGCGAAGAAGGGATTGCGAAAGTCGGGAACGATGATGCCGAGGGCGTATGAACGGCTGCGCACCAGACTTCGCGCAACGAGATTGGGGCTATACCTCAGCTCCTCGGCGGCCTTGATGATCCGGGCTCGCGTCTCGACGGAAATGCGGGCCGTGGGGTTCCGGCTCAGCACCAGCGAGACGGTGGGCTGTGACACTCCGGCTCGTTCGGCTACGTCACGGGTGGTGACTCGGGTTGAGGGCGCGCGTTTCTGCACCCTGCTAATACGTGTTTGCTAATTCGTATTGTCAAGGGAAAAATGGCGGCCGGCACGTGTGGCCCTTTCCCGGAGGGCGAATCCGCCCTTCCGGCCTGCCGCTCAGTTCACCCAGTCGGCAACGAAAAGGTTTGTCTCACCTTCCTTCACCGCCCCGCGGTTCGACGCCCACACCACCTTCTTTCCGTCGGGGCTGAACATCGGGAATCCATCGAATGTCCCGTCGAAAGTCACCTGCTCGAGACCGCTGCCATCGGAATTCACGAGATAGAGGTCGAAATTGCCGCTGCGAGGGCTCTTGTAGTTGGAGGAGAAGATGATCTTCCTTCCGTCGGGGCTCCACGAAGGTCCGAAATTCGCGCCGCCGAGACGGGTTATCTGTCGCTGATCCGAGCCATCCGCGTTCATCGTGAACAGTTCGACGCGACTCGGACGCACCAGTCGCTGGCCTAGCAGGTCGCGATAGGCGCGGAGTTCAGTCGAATCGGTCGGGTGGTTCGCCCGATAGACTATTCGCCTGCCGTCGGGGGACCACCAGGCACCACCATCATACCCGGGCGTATTCGTCAGACGCCGAACGTCGCTCCCATCCACGTTCATCGTATAGATGTCGAGGTCGCCATCCTTCAGCGACGTGAACACGATGCGCGTGCCGTCCGGTGAGAGCACCCCCTCTGCAGTGTAAACGTCGTAGTTCGTGATCCGCTTGAGGCCACTGCCATCGCGATTCACGGAGTAGATGTCATAGCGGTCCAGCGGCCAGATGTAACCCTTTGACGGGTCAGGCCGCGGAGGACAGGCTGAATCGTGAGCCGACGATGAAGAGAAGAAGAGCCGGTCACCCCCCGGGAAGAACCAGCCGCACGTCGTTTTGCCACGGCCGTCGGACACACGTTTCACACCGGAGCCGTCGATGCGCATGACGTACTGCTGATCGCAGGTTCGGTTGTCGCGCGTGCTCTGCAGCGTGAGCCATTGGCCGTCGGCACTGAAATACGCTTCCGCGTTTTCGCCGCCGAACGTGATCTGGCGGACGGTCGAGAAATGCCGCTCTCCCTGGGCGGGCTGCACTTCGCGCTGCCTGCCTCCGGCCGGTTCGAATCGAGCGGTGAGAGTGGACGAGTCACGAGACGCTACCCCCCCGCCAGCCTGAACTCCAGGGGTGCAGCCTCCCGAAATCAACGGAATTATGAGTGTCGCCAGAAATCTGATGCGCATTCGGAAAAACATAGCGACCTGTCACCCACTCGTGCTGGGCTGGTTATTCTTTGGGGATGTCACCCCACATCCTCGAGATGGAGCTGCACGGCAAGCGAGCGCTCGTCACCGGCGCGTCGCGAGGAATCGGCGCCGCAACCGTCAGGGCGCTGGCCGCCGCCGGCGTCGATGTTGTAGCTGGCTATCGAAATCGCATCGCCGACGCGGAAGCCGTCGTTGCTGCGGCCCGCGTCGCAGGCGTCCGGGCAATTGCGTGCGCGGCAGATGTGGCTCACCCCGGCGATGCGCAGCGTCTGGTCGAAACGGCGGTCACTGAGCTCGGAGGCCTGGACATATTCGTCGGCAATGCGGGCATCTGGCCACCGGATGACGTCCCTTTTCGCGAGATGAAGGAGGAGCAGTGGCGGCAGACCATCCGGCAGAACATCGACTCCATCTTTCTCACGACACAGGCGGCGATACGCGCTCTCTCGGATGGAGGCCGCATCGTCCTCGTTTCCAGCACTTCAGGACAACGGGGCGAGGCAGGACACGCCGACTACGCCGCCAGCAAGGGCGCCGCAATCTCATTCGCCAAATCACTCGCCGTCGAGCTTGGCCCTCGGCAGATAACCGTCAATTGCGTCGCGCCCGGGTGGGTCGATACGCAGATGGTCGAGGACGCAATCGCGAAAACAGGCGTTGATCGTGTTATCGAGTCGATTCCGTTGGGCCGCATCGCGTCCGCCGACGATATTGCGCTGCCGATACTCTTCCTCTGCTCGCGTTTCGCGCGGCATATCACGGGCGAAGTGCTGAACGTCAACGGAGGAAGTGTGCTCTGCGGCTGAGGACAGAGCTCGGTCCCATTCCAGTTGACGGATCTTTGCCTCTCTGTGTCTGAGTCTTTGCCTCTCTGCGTCTGCGTCTCTGCTCTCGGCATCTCTTGCGGCCTCTGTGTGGCGAAGCCCTCTGCGCATTCTATATTAAACGATGCTCAATCGCTGTCTATCGAGTACCTGCATTCGAGCATTTGCTCTTGCGGTCGCCGTGTCGTCCCTGTCGTGCACCGACGGAACCGGCCCGAAAGGTCCCGACAATTCGATAGCCTCGATCGATCTGGCCGCTCCGATAGCCTCTCTTCTGGTCTCCGAAACCTTCCAGGCATCGGCAGTCGTCCGGAACAGTGGCGGGGGGTCAGCCGCTGCCGGCGCCATTACCTGGAGATCGTCGAATACGAGCGTTGCCTCGGTTTCCGCGAACGGGACTGTTACCGCTGTCGGTCTAGGAACAACGCAGATCTCTGCCGAGTTCGGGGGCAGTAAGGGCGAGATGACGGTGCGCGTCGTCGCTACGGAGATCATTCAAAGCGTTGATCAATACTCCGGGGGTACGCTGGCTTTCACCGGCACACGGGGAGGCGCGCTCGATGTTTTTGTCGTCGGCCCCGCCGGGGTTCAGCGAGTGACGACCAACCCCGATCACGAACAGTTCGATGGCTGGTCGCCTGACGGGAACCGGCTCGCCTTCATTCGGTTTCCCCCCGAGACGGGAGACTTCACTTCCCACGTCGTCAATACCGACGGGTCCAACGACGTCGTAGTCGAGCGCGGTCTGGTTCAGTGGTCGCCGAAC
>JALYOO010000047.1 GCA_030856845.1 Gemmatimonadota bacterium | reverse complement strand
GTGGTAGGGCCGAGCGGCTGCGGCGTCGAAATCGACGAGCCGGTCGGCGAATGGGGAGCCGATGGAGATGCCGCGCTCGCGGGACGGTTGAGCGGGCTGGCGATCGAGAGGGCCGTCCAGCTGGCGTCACGCGGTGAAGTCAACGGAATCGTTACCGGCCCGATCGACAAGCATGCCCTTCTCCTCGGCGGGTACGATTTTCCGGGCCACACCGAGATGCTCGCGCGGTTGACGAATTCACGCGTGGCGATGATGCTGGCTTCGATGCGGGATCCGACGCAGTCGGCGCCCAATCCGCTCCGCGTAGTCCTCGCCACCACGCATCTTCCGCTGCGCGAAGTCCCTGATGCGGTGACGGCGAAAGCGATCATCGAAACGGCCGAGGTTACTCGCGAATATCTCACCAGATGGTTCGCGATCGATCGGCCACGCATCGCGCTCTGTGCTCTCAATCCACATGCAGGCGACGGCGGGCGATTCGGAAACGAAGACGACGAGCTGCTGGCACCGGCTGCCCGCTCCGCGGGTATCGATGGCCCGTTTCCGGCGGATACTGTTTTTGTGCGCGCAATGCGGGGCGAGTTCGATGCTGTGATCGCGCCGTATCACGATGTGGGTATGACGGCGATCAAGGTCGCTTCGTTCGGAGCTGCGGTGAACGTAACGCTTGGTCTTCCGTTCCCTCGCACTTCACCTGATCATGGAACCGCCATCGACATCGCGGGGAAAAACGCCGCCGATCCGTCGAGCTTTATCGAGGCGCTGCTTCTGTGCCGGCGGATTGCGGCTCTCGCTCTGACGCCCGGCGGTCGCCCGCAGAGTGCAGGTCGACAGCCAGTGAGTCGATCTTCCGGCCTTCCATCTCCCGCACGGTAAAGATGGCGCCGCCCGCGAACACTCGGTCACCCGCCAGCGGCAGGCGTCCCAGCACACCGAAGACGTAGCCTCCTATCGTCGTCGCGTCTTCGTCCGGGACGCTCAATCCGAAATGATCGTTCAGCTCGCCGATGTTCGTGCTTCCGCTCACGAGCGTCTCGCCGGCGCGCGTCGTGACCGGTTCGGGATCGTCTTCCGGAGTGTCGTACTCGTCCAGTATCTCTCCGACGATCTCCTCGAGCAGATCCTCCATGGTGACGACTCCGGCTGTGCCGCCATACTCGTCGAGTACGATCGCCATGTGTTCCTTGAGGCGTTTGAAGTCCGCCAGCACCTCCTCGACTTCGCGGGATCCGGGGATCACGTGAACGGGGCGCATCATCGAGCGTAGAGAGAAAGAGGTCGTCGCGCCGTTGCCGCCGGCTGTTGCGCCGAATGCGCCGGCACCAATCCCGGGTCCACCGGCGGCCGAAGGAAGCAGCACCTTCAGCATGTCCTTTGCGAGCACGAGGCCCGTGATGTTGTCGATCGACTCTTCGTACACAGGATAGCGCGAGAAGCCGTTCTCTTCGATGATCGCGACGACTTCGCGCAATGTAGAGTCCACCTCGAACCCAACGATCTCGGTGCGCGGCGTCATCACTTCGCGCGCGTTCTTTTCGGAGAACTCGAACACCGCGTCGAGCATGTCCGCATCGCCCTGCTGAATCGCCCCGCCTTCCTGCGACTGCTCCACCAGGAGCCGCAACTCTTCAGGAGAATGGACGCTTTCGTCGCCGCCCGCTGCCGGCTGGCCCATCAGCTTCAGCAGACCGTTCGCGGAGCGATGAAGGATCCAGAGAAAGGGGCTCATGACCCAGGTGAACAGAACGAGGGGCGGCGCGAGGTATCTCGCGAAGCGCTCCGGACTGTTCAACGCCGCCGCCTTGGGTGTCAGCTCCCCGATTACGACGTGAAGATAGGTAAGAAAGAGGTAGGCGACGATCCCCGCGAGAGTGATCTGAATCGACACGCTCACACCTTCCGGCAACCGACCGATGACTCCCCTGAAGGCGTCGGCGAGAGTATCGACGGCAAGCCAGCCGAGGCCAAGGCTGGCGAGGCTGACCCCCAACTGGCTCGCGGAAAGGACGCGCGAGATATTAGATGTAGCGCGAAGCGCTATTCGGGCGAACTTGTCGCCCGTGCGGACCATTGCCTCGAGGCGCGTGCGGCGCGATCTCACGAGAGCGAACTCCGCCGCAACGAAAAAGCCGTTGAGGAGCACGAGCGCCAGAATGGCGGACAAGCGGAGTATCACGCCCGAAAGCTATCACAATTCCTCCCTGACAGCGGAGTCCGAGAGCGGTCATAACCACGCTCACGGCGGCGCGCACGACCATGCGGACCATGGCTCCGTCCGCAGTCTCAGGATTGCGCTCGGCCTCACCGCCACGCTCATGGTGGTTGAAGTCATCGGTGGCGCGGTCTCGAACTCCATCGCGCTTCGCGCTGACGCGGGTCACATGCTCACCGACGTGGCGGCGCTGGCACTGTCGCTGTTCGTCGCCTGGTTCTCCGTTCAGCCCGTAACTCCGCGCAAGAGCTACGGTTACCTTCGATGGGAGATCCTCGCGGCGTTCCTCAACGGGGCTGCGCTGCTGCTGATTTCGGCCTGGATCGTGGTCGAGGCTTTCCTTCGGGTGCGCGCGCCCGAACCGATCGCCGGCGGGCTGATGCTCGGGATTGCAATCGCCGGCCTGGCGGTCAATCTCGCGTCAGCGCGGATACTGCATCCGACATCGAACGCGAACATGAACGTCCGGGGCGCCTACCTGCACGTGCTCGGCGACCTGCTCGCATCGGTGGGCACCGTCGTCGCGGCGGTCGTCATCCAGTTCACGGGCTGGCTCATGGCCGATCCGTTGGCGTCACTTCTCACCACGGCGCTCATCATGCGCGGTGCGTGGCAGCTCGTGCGGGAATCCGTGGACATTCTGCTCGAGGGAACCCCCGGGCACATCGACCTCTCGGCGGTGCGAGCTCAGCTCGAGGCCATTCCCGGGATCGAATCGGTGCACGACCTGCACGTCTGGTCGGTTACGCCGAGAATGGTGGCGATGAGCGCGCACGCGATAGTGCGCGACGCTTCCGCCCAGCAGCACGTCCTCGAGCACGTCCATGATGCGATGGCGCTGTTCGGAATCGGGCACATCACGGTGCAGCTGGAGCAGTGCGAGATGGGTGGCAGGGAAGCGCACCTGCACGCGTGATATAACACCGGCTCGGTCGTCTTGTGGGTATGCCAAGAATAGACCCGCTCATCAGCGCGATGGTCGCCAACCGCGCCGACGCAGTACGCCTTTCCGACGGAGAAGTTGCCTGCGTGATCAAGGGTGGCAATCAGCACCCGCTCACGAGGCAACCGCTTGCTCAGGGTCAGGTTGCAATGTTGTTGCGCGAGATGGCGCCAGCAGACGTATCCGCGCGCATCGCGGGTGACGAGTCGTTCGAGTTTCTCTACGCGAATGCGGAGGGGCAACTTTCTCACGCGCGTGATGCACGATGGCACCACGTTGCGGGCGACTCTCAGTGCGGAACCGGTTGATCGAGCGGTTTCGGTAGCTCCGCCGAGTGGCCTCATGACAAATGGGGCAGGGCTGGATGAGCCGAACGGCGAAGGCGCGGGCGACGGCGGGAAGAACGGGGCATCCCACAGGGGCGCGTCACAAAACGGCGCAGCACACAACGGAGCAGGGCACAACGGAGCAGCACACAACGGCGCAGCGGAAACGGAACGGCGCAGGACGAGCATCGAACAACAACGCACCGCAGGCGGGGTCCAGCAGCGTCGCAATTGCGCACGCAACGCGCGTCATGCCGGCCTGCAACTGGCACAGCGAACCGGATAACTTTCGTTGCTATGCCAAACCCGCAGGACATACGGAATATCGCCATCATCGCGCACGTCGATCATGGCAAGACCACCCTCGTAGACAAGATGCTCCGGCAAGCCGGAGCTTTTCGCGAAAATCAAATCGTGATGGAGCGCGTCATGGACTCGAACCCGCTCGAACGTGAGCGCGGCATCACGATTCTCGCCAAGAATACGTCCATCCGCTGGCACGGCACGAAGATCAACATCATCGACACGCCGGGTCACTCGGATTTCGGTGGAGAAGTCGAAAGAACGCTTCGCATGGTGAACGGCGTTCTGCTCGTGGTCGATGCATTCGACGGTCCCATGCCGCAGACACGTTTCGTACTTCGCAAGGCGCTGGAGCTCGGCCGCACACCAATTG
>JALYOO010000040.1 GCA_030856845.1 Gemmatimonadota bacterium | reverse complement strand
CCCAGGAGCAGATCGGTCTCAGCGACCGGGTCTTCCTGACGGCGGCCATCCGCGCTGACGACAACAGCGCCTTCGGAAGAAATTTCGACCGCGTCTATTACCCGAAGGTCAGCCTCAGCTGGGTGATCAGCGAAGAACCGTTCTGGGGGTTTCCGTCGGTTGACGCGCTGAAGCTCCGCGCCGCCTACGGAGAGTCCGGCAAGCAACCGATCACCTTCTCCGCGCTTCAGACCTACACGAGCGCAACGGGGCCGGGCGACGTTCCGACCGTAACACCGCTATCAATCGGCAATCCGGATCTTGGGCCGGAGCGAAGCAAGGAGATCGAGCTGGGCTTCGATCTTGGAGCTTTGCAGGATAAGGTCGGCCTTGAGTTCAGCTGGTACCAGAAGCGAACCGAGGATGCGATTCTCGATCGCCAGATCGCTCCGTCAATCGGAATTCCCGGCACGCAACCGTTCAATGCCGGCTCCGTGAAAAACTGGGGAACGGAAGTGCTGCTGCGCCTCAGGCCGATCGTTCGCGATCGCTTCGAGTGGGAAACGACAATCGGACGCTCGACGAATGACAGTGAGGTGGAAGACCTTTCGACACCCGCCAGCATTCTCGACCTTCGTCGGCAGTCAGCATGCCCGGGATACGTGCCCGGCACCAGTGATCCGGGAAGCTGCAGGATTCAGGATTTCGTCCTCGCTAGCGCCGGCTCGCTGCCCCCGCGCCATCAGGTGGGCTATCCCATTGGATCATATTTCAACAAACGAGTCGTTTCCGCCGAGCTCAATGCCGCCGGCCGCGCGATCAACATCATGTGCGACGACGACAAGGGTGGGGCGGTGGCATGCGCCAGCGCACCCAGTGTATTTCTCGGTCGTACCATTCCGAATTCAGAAGGCTCGTTCGGCAACACGTTCACTCTGTTCCGCAATCTCCGGCTATACGGACTGATCGACTTCAAGCGCGGACATTACAAGATCGACGGCAATACCCGCTTCCGCTGCTCGGTCAACGGCAGGTGCCGTGAGAATTTCTATCCGGCTGAATACGACGTGAAGCGAATCGCCGGTATCCAGGCAGGCACCGACGTGCTTCCCGATTACTACATCAACGAGGCGAGCTTCACCAAGCTGCGGGAGTTGAGTCTCTCCTACACGCTCCCGGCGCTCAACACGCGCTACCTGAATTTCAGCCGGGCGGTGATCACGGCAGCCGGCCGCAACCTGAAAACCTGGACGGATTACACCGGTTTGGAACCTGAAGCGTTCTTCCTCGGGGGAAGTCGCGGCGGGAGCTTCTCGCAGTTCGAGCAGACAACGAACCCGCAAACGTCTCAGTGGATTCTGGGCGTCAGGCTGGACTGGTGAACATGACTCGCCAATCATCGACCGGAGATCTGACTACCATGATTCATGGAACCACTGCCCGCCGAATCCTTCGGTTCGCCGGCATCCTCGCGCTGACGCTCGTTGCCGCCTGCGAAAGCCCTCTCGACGTCGAGAGTAGCAGCCGAATACCGGCGGAGGACGTCGAGACACCTGCGAACGCGCAGCTCCTCGTAGACGGAGCGATCGCCGATTTTGAGTGCGCTTTCGCGGCTTACGTTGTCCAGAGCGGAACGGTAGGAGAGGAGCTGATCTACGCCCAGCAGACGGCCACTCGAGTTCCCGCCGACCGTCGCACGGTGCTGCCGACCGATCAGCATTACTCGAGCTTCTCATGCACGGCTCTCGGTATCTACGTCCCGCTGCAAACTGCGCGCAGCTCGGCCGAGACGGTACTCGGATATCTGAAAACCTGGACGGATGAGCAGGTTCCTGGTCGCACGCGGCTGATATCGTTCGCCTCCGCCTATGCCGCCTACTCGCTGGTGTTGCTGGGAGAAGGCTTCTGCACGATGGCGGTCTCGCGTATCAACCCGGACCGCAGCGTCGACTACGGAGGCGAGATTCAGCGCGACAGTGTCTTCAAGATCGCGATCGCGCGATTCACCGAGGCGATTGCCGCGGCGACTGCCAGCGGCAATACCGATATCCTGCGGATGTCATATGCGGGGCGCGCCCGTGCCAAGCTCAATATCGGCGACTATCCCGGAGCGAAGGCCGACGCCCAGCAGGTACCCGCAGGCTATACCAAGAACGCCACGTACTCCACCACTGTGATACGTCGTGAAAACCTCGTATTCGGTGACAACTCGATATCCGGCACTGCGAGCTCGATCGGCGAGCCCTATCGCACTCTGGGTGACCTGCGTATCCCGATTGTCCAGGGAACGACAACAAGCGCACCGGGCATCCGTCATTGGTACCAGACGAAGTACACCGGCCTGACTTCTCCCATTCCGCTGGCGACTTATGAGGAAGCGCAGCTCATCATCGCTGAGGCGGACATCAGAGCGGGAAGTCTTGCTATCGCTCTGCCGATTCTCAGCGCTTCGCGGACTCGTGGCGGGCAGGGTGCATTCACCGGGACAACGCAGGCGCAATATGTGGCGGAGCTGATCGACCAGCGCCGCCGTGAGTTGTTCCTGGAGAGCCAGCACCTCGGTGACATCATTCGATTCGGACTCACACTGACGCCGACCACAGGAACTCCGTATCACTTCGGCGGCGGGCAATACGGGACGCAGCTGTGCTTCCCTCTGCCTCAGTCGGAACGGCTGAACAACCCGCGCATCGGAGTCTAAGATCGGATCGAGAGGACAGAACCCCGCCGGTTTTTGCCGGCGGGGTTATTTTGCTCAACGCGTTCCGGAAAGACGGCTCTCATTATTTCCAGACGCTACTGAAAAAGGAACTGCACCCGCGCAGCATGACAATCAGAACGTCGTGATGCGTTCTTGCGTTTTGAGTGAGGCGTTGTGAGTCAATCGTGCGGCGTTGCGCGTTTCCCGTTGGAAGGGCCAGCGGGGCCGTCCTGCCACGCGACGCGCAAACCGCCAAACTGTCCACTCACCACGCCTGACTCAAAACGCTAGACGGGAAACGAGTGTCAAATCGATTCCCGATAGTCTGTGAGGACCTATGTAGTCGCGGACACTATCAGCGCATCGAGGGGTGTGTCGATATCTACTGCAGCATTTGCCATGAGCACTCCGCACACGCGGCCGGCCCTGGCGCGCAGCCAGTCGCGTGCGCCGGCGTCGCCCGCAAGCCGGGTCAAGTCGTCGAAATGCTCGCGGCCGAAAACCGCCGGCACTCCGAGTGTTCCCTCGTATCGCGCTGCGACAATGCGGGTTTCGGCGCTGAACATGTCGAGAAGCGACCGAAGTGCCACAGCATCGACCAGCGGCTGATCCGACAGCGTCACTAGAACTCCGTCGACGTCGCCGCTGTTGCCCACCGCGCGAATGCCGGCTGCAATCGACGAGGCCATCCCTTCGCGCCAGCTCTCGTTTTCCACTGTAACGACATCGCGCAGCCCCTGCAGCGTTGCGCCAACGCGGGCAGACTCGGCGCCGACAATCACGAAAACGGGGCTCGCGCCGGCGTCGAGCGCAGCGGCTACGGCACGCCGCACCAGCGGCACCCCCTGATACGACAACAGCTGCTTGGACGTACCCATGCGAGTGGATCCGCCCGCGGCGAGCACCACCGCAGCGACCCGATAGCCGGATCGAACCTGCTCGTCGCCCTCCGCCTCAGCGGCAGTGACGTCGTCACCCATCGTCGCTCACCCTTGCCGGGGAAGTGTCTTCGTGCAGCGGTGCGCGTCGGTTCTTCAGATGGCCAGCGCCTCGCTGATTCAGCACCGATGCGACTTCTCCGACTATCGACAGGGCGATTGCCTCCGGCCCATCGCCTCCGATGTCGAGACCGACAGGACCGAACAGTCTCGCGTCCGCGCCGGTCGGGGCTCCGTACCGCAGGGCCAGTTCCGACAACATGTGCTCGGTGCGGGCGCGTGGGCCGAGTACCCCGATATACCCGGCCGTCGAGCCAAGGAGAGCGTGCACATATTCGAGGTCGCGCTCGAAATGATGCGACATCACCACCGCGCCACACCGCGGTGTCAGCACGACCGCTTCAGCAAGACGCGACGGATCCGCGCACTCGACGACCAACGCATCGGGAAAACGTTCCAGTTGTGCATGCTCCACAGGCCGGTGATCGACGATCGTCAAATCCCAACCGAGCTCGGACGCCAGACGCGCCAGTGGAAGAGTGTCGGGCCCGCTGCCACATACAATCAGCCTTATCGCCGGCGTCACCGTCTCGAACGCGATTGCCGCTTTCCCGTAGTCACACACGGCGCCGCGCCTCCCTGCTTCGATCGCCGTATTCACGTCCGCCAGTGCGAGCTTCAACAGCGATCGATCGCCCCAGTTCCCGGTCGTTTCGATGGTCTCACCCTCGAACAGCGCGTGAGCGCCGACGTCCGGCAGCTCCACAGCCGCAGCGACATTGTCCATCGATGTATTGGCGGCCACTGCATTGATGCGAGATATATCACCGATCGCTCCGGGATTCGGTGCCTCCGCGCTGATCACGGTGGCGAGCACGCATCGAGCGTCGGCCGCCAGCCCCTGTTCGAGCAGGCGCGCAAACGCCGCAGCGTCAACAGGCCGCAGCGGCTCCAGCAGAACGTCGATGAGCCCGTTGCATCCGAGCCCAAGGCCCCATGCAGCATCGTCATCGGCGCGGGTATCGTACGTCACCACCACGGCGCGCCCAGCGGCGTGCGCCGAACGAGCTCGCTCAGCCAGATCCGTTTCAAGACAGCCGCCGCTGACGACTCCGACCGTCGTTCCATCCACGCGTACCACCATGCGCGCGCCGACACCACCGTAGCTCGACCCGGACACGCGAACGACAGTCGCCAGAACGACCGATTCGCTATCTCCTGCCGCACGCCACAGTGCCTTGACGATACCGCGGTGGGTAGTCATTCATCCTCGAGCGGGGAATTCGCGAGCTGCAACGCCGCCGGAAGCAATGTGATATCGGCGCACGGTGCCGTCCAGCGAACGAAGGCCTGGGATGGTGGGTCAGTTCGGAAAGGCCAACCGAGAGGGACGCAGATCTGAGATCCCTGAAGTACAGTCTGGGAGTTGCGAGTGTGAGGCAACTCTGCGCTCTCATTAATGGCTACAGCATTCGTAGTGTTCGCGCGTGAAACGGCGACTTGCGAGCATGCGCATGCCTTTTTTTCTCGACTGGCATCTCTCTCGACAAGCGACGCCAACGCTCGACGAATGAGGCACTTGTCCGCTTGACTTTCAAGACAACTGCTCGGTTCGTTCCCTGGCCTGACCCACTGGCCAACGCTTGCTGCGTATTGGAGGGCACGGCATCTTCCCGAACGGGCACGACACAGAGAGGTATCGCCCGGCACCGATCTCTCCGAGGTTAACGGACCGAATGGCAGCAGTAGGCTCGAGCGTACCGCGCAAGGATGGAATCGGCAAAGCGACCGGAGGAGCGCTGTACGCGGACGACATCACGTTCCCGCGAATGCTTCACGGGCGGACAATTCGCTCGTCCATCGCGAAGGGCCGCATCAAGTCCATCCGGTTCGACTTCGACACAGCCGGATTCACTATCGTCGACTATCGCGACGTTCCCGCGAAGAATGCCGTCGATCTCATGGCGCAGGACCAGCCGTTTCTCGCGGAAGTCGAAGTGCGGCACATGGCAGAGGCGATCGTGCTGCTGGCCCATGAAGACCGGGAGAAGCTGCACGCGGCGCACGTCGAAATCGAGTACGACGAGGATGAGCCGCTGTTCGACGCGGAGCGTTCGTCGCAGGTGTTCAAGTCGATCGAGATCGTGAAGGGAGACGTCGACCAGGCTTTCTCGCTCGAAGACGTGGTCGTCGTCGAAGGGACCTACCGCACAGGTCACCAGGAGCATGTGTACATCGAGCCGAACGGCGTCATTGCCGTGCCCGAGGAGGGCGGCATTGCGATCTTTGGCTCGGTACAGTGCCCCTTCTATGTCATCAAGGCGCTTCGCTGCCTGCTGGGGTCGGCTCATCCGAATGTTCGCGTCGTGCAAACCGAGACCGGCGGGGGATTTGGCGGGAAGGAGGAATATCCGTCGATGATCGCCGGTCACGCGGTGATGCTCGCCCTTAAATCCGGCCGCCCAGTGAAGATCATCTACGACCGCGCGGAAGACATGGTCGCTACGACGAAACGTCATCCGGCCGTCGTCAAGCATCGCACCGCGCTCGCGCGCGATGGCCATCTCCTGGCGATGGACGTGGATGTTCTTATGGACGGCGGCGCGTACGTAACGCTGAGCCCGACGGTGCTTTCCCGAGGATGCATCCACGCCGCCGGCCCCTATCGGTGCGACAACGTGCGCATACGAGGTCGCACAGTGTTCACGAACACGCCGCCGAATGGAGCCTTTCGCGGCTTCGGCGCGCCGCAGACTGAATTCGCGGTGGAAGTACACATGGACCGCATCGCCGGAGCACTCGGGATGAGCCCGGTTGAGTTGAGGCGGATTAACGCGTTGCGCCCGGGCGATACGACCGCGACGGGACAGACTCTCCGGGAAGACTGCAGCGCGCACATGGTGCTCGAGGAAGCGGTCAGACGGACGGACTTCGAGCGGAAGCGCACGCAATACCACGGCACCAATCGGGCGATCGGCCTCGCCCTCTTCTACCACGGGGCGGGTTTTACCGGTGCGGGAGAGCGCAACCTGAAATCGAGAGCCCGGCTCGACCTGACTCCCAACGGTGTCCGCATCGCCGTCGGCAGTACCGAGATCGGGCAGGGTACGCGCACCATGCATGCTCAGATCGTGACTGACGCGCTGGAGATTCCGTACGAATCAGTCGAGGTCGCACAGCCGGATACTTCAAAGGTCGCCGACAGCGGCCCGACAGTAGCCTCGCGCACCTGCATGGTAGTCGGCAAGATCCTCGAGGAGTGCGCTCTCGAAATGAAGGAGAAGTTGGGCGGCCTGTCTCCAGCGGAGTATCACGCCGAGCACGGGCCGATGTCCGTCGAGCGGATGTACGAGCCGCCCGACTGGATCAAATGGGATGATGCGGCTTATCGCGGAGATGCGTACGCGACCTACGGTTGGGGATGCGACGTCGCGGAGCTCGAGATGGATCCCGACACCTTCGAGGTGCGACCGATTCGACTCACCGCCGTTCAGGAGTTTGGGCGTCCCATTCATCCCGCTCTCGCCCGCGGCCAGATAGAAGGCGGAACTGCCCAGGGGCTCGGCTATGCACTTCTGGAGAGAGTCGTCATGCAGAACGGTGCGATGGCCAACGGCCAGCTCACCAACTACGTGATTCCGACAACGCTCGACATGCCGGAAATGGACATCGTGATGATGGAGAATCCCTATCCCGGTGGTCCATTCGGAGCAAAGGGACTCGGCGAGCTTCCAATGGACGGCCCAGCGCCCGCGGTTGTGAACGCGCTGCGACATATGGGTCTCGACGTCCGGGAAATCCCGGCAGTTCCGGAACTGCTGGCTTCGTGCGACCGGATGTGACGCAGTTCACGCTCAACGGCACCCTTGCCACGGTCGATGCACACCCGGCCGCTCGCCTCCTCGACGTCCTCCGTGAGGAATGCGGCCTCACCGGTACTAAGGAGGGATGCGGTGAAGGCGAGTGCGGCGCGTGCACCGTTCTCATCGATGGAGAGCCGGTATGCTCCTGCATCATTCCGCTGGCACAGGTATCTGGTGCCGATGTAGTCACGATCGAAGGGCTGGGCGGCGATCATCCGCTGCAACATCATTTCATGAACGAAGTGGGCGCGCAATGCGGGATCTGCACGCCGGGAATGATCATGGCCGCGATGGTGCTGGGGCCTGAGCCTTCGCTGGATGACATCAAGATTGCGCTCGCCGGCAATCTCTGTCGTTGCACTGGGTACGCGGCGATCTATCGCGCTGTGCTCAAGTGGCGCGGAATGCCAGACGCTCAATCTTCATCGGCTGAGGCAATGGCTTGATCACCTTCAATCTGCAGCGACTTTCGTGCATCAGGGGCAGTGAATGAGGGCTGCATTGTCGTTGCTCGACATGCGGAGCGCGTCTTCTCTCGACGACGCGCTCGGGATTCTTCGAGAGGAGAAACGGACTCCGGTCGCCGGTGCAACCGACGTTTACGTAGCTCTCAACTTCGGAACATCGGCGTCAACCCGGTTCCTCGACATCTGGGCATTGGACGAGCTCCGCACCATATCTCACGATGGCGATACAGTAATCATCGGTGCTCTTACTACATACACGTCGCTGATCCGCTCACACATCATCGCTGACCGTCTGCCAATGCTTGTTGAGGCCTCGCGCATGGTGGGAGGAGTTCAGATTCAGAACCGTGGCACCCTCGGTGGAAACATCGCCAACGGATCGCCGGCAGCCGACGGAGTACCCGTGCTGTTCGCTGCCGATGCCACGGTTGTATTGCGAAGCGTCGATGGGGAGCGACGGGTGCCGGTGACGAGCTTCTATACCGGATATCGCGCGACCGTCATGCGACCCGATGAGCTGATCGTGGCGATCGAAGTTCCGCCGGTCGAGGGAAAACAGTGGTTCCGCAAAGTCGGCACGCGCGCTGCACAGGCGATCTCGAAGATCGTAATGGCGGCTGTGCGTGGCCCGGCACCGCGCATAGCACTCGGCAGCGTTGCGCCGACCGTACTGCGCGCGCCTGCGACAGAGCGAGCTCTGAGCGAAGGTGCGACAATCGACGATGCCGCTGCAATTTTGGGAGGCGAGATAGCCCCGATCGATGATGTGAGATCCACCGCCGAGTATCGTCGACGCGTCGCGCAGAATCTTCTCCGCCGTTTCTGGGCGGACACCGGCTGAACCGCGTTCCTGGCTGCCGGCAGCGATCGAACATGGACCTGGTGATTCGCGGGCGGCGTGTCGTGACCCCCGATGGTTTGCGTCCTGCCGCGCTGCACATCAACGAGGGAAGAATCCGGCGTGTCGCACCGTGGGACGATTTTCCGCCGGCCGCCGAGACCTTCGATGCGGGTGAACTCATCGTGATGCCCGGCATTGTCGACACGCACGTGCACGTCAACGAACCGGGCCGTACCGACTGGGAAGGATTCGAGACAGCGACGCTTGCCGCTGCGGCTGGCGGTGTCACGACAATTCTCGACATGCCCTTGAACTCGATACCCGCGACGACCTCGGTCGCAGCGCTGGAAGAAAAGCGCGCCGCCGCCAGGGGAAAGACGACTGTCAATGTCGAGTTCATCGGCGGTGTCATTCCCGGGAATTCAGAGGAGCTGGCCGGCCTCCGCGACGGCGGTGTGCGTGCCTTCAAATGCTTTCTCGCCCCCTCCGGTGTGGACGAGTTCCCGAACGTGACAGACGACGATCTAATCGTGGCGTTTCCGATTCTGTCTCGGCTCGGCATCCCATTGATGGTCCACGCTGAAGATCCCACGCGGCTCCGCCCGCTCGTCGGAGGCTCACGCAACTATGCCGAGTATCTCGCAACGAGGCCCGCCGAATCCGAGCGTGCGGCGATCGAGCTGCTCATCCGGCTGATGGATTGGTGCCCGACGCCGGTGCATGTCGTTCATCTGTCATCGGCAGCTTCTCTCGCCATCATCAGGGACGCGCGCGTTCGCGGCCTGCCGCTCACTGTGGAGACATGTCCACACTATCTCACCTTCGCGGCGGAGGCCATTCCCGACGGAGCGACGGCTTTCAAATGCGCTCCGCCCATTCGCGAGGCGAGCGAGCGCGAGGCATTGTGGAGTGCGCTGAAAGCCGGTGACATTGATCTCGTCGTCTCCGACCATTCGCCATGCCTTCCCTCGTTGAAGGACACTGGAGGAGATTTCATTTCAGCATGGGGTGGTATTGCGTCGCTCCAGTTGTCGTTGTCCGCGGTCTGGACGGGTGCGCGCGCTCGGGACGTCCCGCCCGAACGTCTTGCGATATGGATGAGTGCCGCGCCGGCGCGGCTCGCCGGCCTCAGTACGAAAGGAGTTCTCGCTGAAGGCTACGACGCCGATATTGTTGTCTGGGATCCCGAAGCAAGCTTTGTCGTCGATACGGCTTCGCTGCGCCATCGGCATCGACAGACACCTTATCTCGACTGCGAGCTGTTTGGCGTAGTTGTGGGAACCTGGGTTGCGGGCAGGCGCGTGTTCGCCACTGAGCAGCCGCACACGAAATCTCGGGAGACTTGATTGGCTTCGTTCAGCGACCTGATCGATCTGGCATCGGAACGGCTTGGCGGCGCGGTCGTCGCGGCGAATGACGAGTTCTTCGCCCCCAGGGAATCACTGCTCAAGGGCGGTGCACCCGAATGGAGAGAAGGAGCGTACACGGAACGCGGAAAGTGGATGGACGGGTGGGAAACGCGCCGCCGCCGATCGCCCGGAAACGACTGGGCGATCATCCGGCTCGGTGCGCCAGGAATTGTTCGCGGTGTGGTGATAGACACTTCGTATTTCACCGGCAATTTTCCCGAGAGTGCGAGTGTCCACTCTGTGGCTGTCAACGGCACGCCGTCGGCGGAATGGCTTTCAGGCAACGAGGTTGGCTGGGAGCATCTCATCCCCCAGACGAAGCTCGAGGGGAATTGCTTGAACGAGCTCGAAGTGAAAGCTGACGACCGCCGCGTGACACACTTGCGGCTCAACATCTTCCCTGACGGCGGCGTTGCGCGCCTGCGGGTGCATGGTGAGGTGCGAATCGACCCTCCGATATCCGACGGCGACGGTGAGCTCGACCTCGCGGCGATGGAGAACGGCGCGTACGTGGTGTCGTGCAGCGACATGCACTACGGACATCGCCAGAATCTGATTCTTCCCGGCCGCTCGACGCATATGGGTGACGGATGGGAAACGAAGCGCCGTCGCGGTCCGGGCCATGAGTGGACGATCGTTCGCCTGGCCGTGCGTGGAATCGTGACTGCCGTCGATATCGACACCGACCACTTCAAGGGCAACGCACCCGGCAGCTGCATGCTCGAAGGGTGTGACGCCGGAGACGCAGGCGGCCCGTTCAGTCCTGTTACCGCTGACTGGATTCCGATCGTGCCTGACGTTCCGCTTCAGCCTCACGCGCGCCACAGCTTCGACTCGATCTCGATGACTCCGGTGACGCACGTTCGCCTCAACATCTACCCTGACGGCGGAGTTGCGCGAATGCGGGTGATCGGACAGCCGGGTGGTTGAGAGCAACGCCGAAACAACGACCGATTCTGAGGATCGGGCGGCAGTGATAGCCCTGGATGCGCTGCCGGCAGCTTCAATCGCGGACCTCTTCGCGGACTGCTGCGGGTCGTCGCGATGGGTGTCCGCGATGGTGAGCGCGAGGCCATTCGGGTCGCGTGCCGAACTGATGTCAGCGTGTGAAAGCATCTGGCCATCGCTCCATCACGAAGACTGGCTCGAGGCGTTTGCACATCACCCGCGCATCGGAGAGCTGACATCAGCGATTCCGCAGGGAGCTCCCGGTGCGACGTGGTCCGGACAGGAGCAGTCAGGATTCGGCGGGAACGCTTCGCGTGAAGCGATGGCCGTCGCCAACCGTGAATACGAGCTGCGCTTTGGCCACATCTACATCGTTTGTGCTTCCGGACGCTCGAGCGAAGAGTTGCTGTCGCTTGTTCGTCAGCGATTGAGGAACAATCCTGACACCGAGCTCGAAGTTGCCGCGGAGGAACAGAAACACATCACGAGCCTCCGGCTTGCCAAACTCATCGAACAGAGGGTTACCCGTTGAGCACTCTCAGCACGCATGTTCTCGACACTTCAGTCGGCAAACCCGCCGCGGGGATTACCGTCACTCTCGAGCGCAACGGGGCGGCAATCAAGGTGGGTCTAACCAATGCCGACGGCCGGCTGGGAGACATTCAGGAGAACGGAGCGGTCCTCGATGAAGGTGACTACGCGCTGAGGTTTGCTGTTGCCGAATACTTCGAAGGCTCCGGGCTGGAGTGCTTCTATCCGCAAATCGTCATTCATTTCCGCATGCGCGGCGGAATGGAGCACTACCACGTTCCATTGCTGGTCAGCCCGTTCGGGTACTCTACCTACAGAGGGAGCTAACCCGGAAAGCACCAATTCGTAACTGCCGTTTCGCGTGACGTGTTGTGAGCGAGGCGCTGTGCGTAATCCGTCGAGCGTGCAGAGTTTCGCGTGCGCCAACACAAAACGGAACACGCCACACGGGTAACTCACTGCGCCTCACTCAAAACGCAGACCGCGTAACGGCATTGCCGAGTTCCACTACTGCTGCTCGCCTGCCGCACTCACCCGCCAGACAACATTTCCTACATCGTCCGCGACCAGTAACGCCCCCCGCTTGTCCATTGCCACTCCCACCGGCCGCCCCATCGCATCGCCGTCGCGTTGCACGAATCCTGTCAGAACATCGATCGGATCACCGGTCGCCTTGCCATTCGCAAACGGAACGAAGATCACCTTGTAGCCGCTGCGCGGTTCCCGGTTCCACGACCCGTGCTGTCCGACGAACATCCCATTCCGAAAACGGCTCGGCAGCGAAGTGGACCCCGACCAGGCGAGCCCGAGCGAAGCCGTATGGGGACCGAGCGCGTAGTCCGGAGTCAGTGCCATCGCGACGAGGTCGGGCCGAGCGGGCTTCACTCTCTCGTCGACGTGGCTTCCGAAGTAACTGTACGGCCACCCGTAAAATCCTCCCTCGCGCACCGAAGTCATGTAGTCCGGGACGAGGTCGCTTCCGAGCTCGTCGCGCTCATTCACCGCAACCCACAGGGCGTTCGTCGCCGGCTCGAACGCCATCCCCACCGGGTTGCGCAGGCCGGATGCATAGACGCGACTCGCCCCATCAGGCAGTCGTACTTCCCAGATCGCGGCGCGACCTTCTTCCGTCGTGATTCCATTCTCGGCGACGTTGCTGTTCGAGCCGACTCCGGCAAAGAGTCGCGATCCGTCGGGGGCGGCGACGAGACTCTTGGTCCAGTGGTGATTGAGTCGTCCCGCCGGCAGCTCGGCCACCCTGGCGCCAGCTGCGGCAATCCGTACTTCCCCATCGCTATAGGGAAATCGGACTATCCCGTCAGTGTTGGCGATGTACAGTGTGTTTCCAACCAGCGCCATCCCAAACGGTGAGTTGAGTCCGCTGAGGAACACGGACCGTATTTCGGCTTCTCCGTCACCGTCAGCGTCCCGCAACAGAGTGATGCGGTTTGCGGTAGGCACGGCGCCACCGGCCTTCTTCTGGAAATAGGTGAAGAAGAATCCCTTGATTCCCTTCGCTTCATCGGGTCGCGGTGGAGCATTCGTCTCTGCGACAAGCACATCGCCGTTCGGCAACACGTAAAGCCAGCGCGGGTGCCGCAGTCCAATCGCGAACGCTGTGACGGTCGTTCCCTCGGCGCCTACAGGTTTTTCGCCGCGCTTCCATCCCTTGGCGGTCACCACGTTCACGATCGGGATCAGCGCCGTTTCGGGACGTGGCAGTATCGGATTCGGACCCGTTCCGGCCGACACTGGCAGACGCGCCGGGTTGGCGCAACCAACCATGGCGAGCGTACACAGGACTAGCCACGAAGTCTTCAACGCTGAAGATTGGGTTCGACTCATTGGCCGGTTCACCTCCGCTGTCCCGGCGGGCGCGCCGCCAAGTCGGGAGCCCAGTCATCATCAGGTGCGGCAGGTTCGGCCTGTGCCTCGCCGACGTTGTCCGTTTCGACGCGAGCGAAGATGAAGTTCTCCGATGCCACCGGGCTGCCGGACAATCTCCGCAGGATCGCCAACTGTCCGGCATGGGTCATCGCATCCGACAACGGACCCTGGAGGAACTGGTAGTCCGATATCGATGCCTCCAATTCGGGATTCTCGAAATCGGCGTGCAGTTCGCCAAGCGTGTTGTGAAAGCGCCGCACCTCGTCCGCGAAATTCTCTACTGCCGCCGGCGCAAACTTGCCGCCATGCAGCATCGTGCGCGCATACCCGATCACACCCGTCATGTGCCACACGAGCTCACGTGGAGTCCTGACGTGAGTGCCGGCGCGATAGTCGGGATACTCTTGAGGGAGCGGCCCGAAGCGCCTTCTGCGTTCGGTACGCGAGCGCCGCCAGAAAGTGCTGCAGCATTCTGCGCGACTCGTTCATGCTGTGACTATCTTCATCTGATGCCTGCTCCTCCGGCAATCCATGTTCCCAGCAGCGCTCGTTCGGCTTCGGTCATGCCCGTGCGATTGGCGGGCGGCATCGTTTGCGTCGTAACCGCTCTCGCCTCGATTCGCCCGGCGCGCGATACGATCTGCGCCGGAGTGTCAAATATCACCCCACCCGGCGCAACACCAAATAACAGATCGGTTGGCCGGTCTGAATGACACACGCCGCAACGACGGTCGATGACATGCCGAACTTCCGCAAACGTCACCGGAGCGCTCGCCTCCGGAATGCGCGCAGCGCTTCCTTCGCTGACTCGCAATGTCATCCACAGAGCTAGCATCCCTGTTGCAATGATCCCGCCGAGCGCGGGTTTCCATCGTGGATATGTCCAGCGAAGGTTCAGGACGTGTCTTACCGCCACCCCGATCGCGGTCAACAGCAGAAGCAGGACAGCACTCCACCGGTTGGAATAGATCGCGGGGAAATGGCTGCTCAACATCAGCGCGATCACCGGGAAGGTGAAATAGTTGTTGTGAATCGACACTCGCTTGGCCCGTGCGGACACGGCCGGGTCGCCGCCTCGTCCTTCCGCCACTGACGCGACGAGCTCTCGCTGCGAAGGAACGATCGTCATCGCAACGTTGCCCGCCATGATCGTGCCCAGCATCGCTCCGGTATGCACAAAGGCCGCGCGCCCGTCGAGAAGCAGCGTCAGCGCAAATGAGATCGCCATCAGACTGGTGACCCAGACGATCACGGCGAATGCAGGCATTCGGGGTGCAACGAGTCGCTGCATTGCCTCGTAGATGATCCAGCCAGCCAGTATCGCCCCGATTCCAACGACGACCGCTTCGCTGTGAGTGAGCACTCCCACTGTCGCCGGGCCCGCCATGACGGCACGTCCTCCCGCGTAGTACACGATTACGAGGAGTGCCGCGCCGCTGATCCACGTTGTGTACGCCTGCCATTTGAACCAGTGCAGCGGGGCCGGCAATCGCTGGCCCGCGAGCAGTGTCTTCTCGACGTAGTAAAACCCGCCGCTGTGCAGCAGCCAGATCGTTCCGATAGGGGACTGAGTCTGACCACCCTTCGCTGCGATGAGACTCCGATCGAGCCAGTTGAAGAGAAGAGAGTTGCCGGCCCACATAATCGCGGCGATTACGTGAATCCATCGAGCAGCCATGTCGAGCAGCTCGATTTGCGCGCCGCTCACGTGGTTCCCGTCACAGCTCTCGCGAAGGCACGGCCACGCTCAGGTCCTTCCCTTCATGATCTTCACAAAGCTTCGGCCTCTAATCTCTTCCGCGGTGAGACCTGTCATCCGCAACGCCTCGTCCACCGTGATGGCGCCCGAATTGATTCCGCGCAGAAAGAAATTGAGCAGACCCTGCCCCGTCGCCGCGTCGTCAAAGACGTCGCCAACGAGCGTTGCCTGCGCTGCCTTGCCCACGAAGTTCTTGAGTCGCACTCCCGCCGCGTCGATGCCCTCCAGAAAGAAGCTGTAGAGCGCGGCGTACCGGGTGACGAGCTGCGCCGGATGGAGATCCCATCCCTGATAGAACCCGCCGGCGAGTGAATGCCGCACGTCGTCGAAGTGAAGCTTCCACGCAGCGTGCACACTGGCCGCGTTCTCCGCCTTTTGCGGATCCGTCAGTGCGGGCCCGTCCGGTGATTGCCGGTGAATCGGCACCGGCATTACCGTCGTCGATCCGTCGGAAAGCCAGACGTCACTCCCCGCGAACGACAGCTGCATGAAATGCTTGGCGAAATCGCACGCGGGGTGCTGCATTCTCTGATACGCCGCGGTGATGTTGCAGCTCGCCGTGTAATCATACGTGCCGAAGTGGGCTCCCCGTAGTCGACCATCGGATGCGTCGATGATTCGCGCCAACAGTGATGTCCCATCCGATCCGACAATGATCTGCGGCGTCTCTACCATCACCTCGAACTGAAGCGTCCCGTCGCCGAGGCCGAGCGCGCGCTCGAGCTGGCGCAGCACCGCGACGGTGTAATCGACCTGCGCCGCAAGCGTCACCTTGGGAATCGTGACGATCCACCGCTCCGGCAGTCCGCCGCCTTCCACCAGCGCGGTGAGCACCATGTCCAGCGTGCGAACGCTGCGTCCCCGCATCTCTTCGTTCAGCGGCTTGATCCGCATTCCCATGAA
>JALYOO010000029.1 GCA_030856845.1 Gemmatimonadota bacterium | reverse complement strand
GTGCTGACGAACATGGAAGGCAACGCGCTGCGGGAATCGATCATGTACAAGGTGTTCGATCTGTTCCTGAATGCACCCGACAGGGACTGGAGCCGCGTTGCGCTCGATGAAAAAACGGCGTTCGATTCAATCGAGGCGCGGGATCAGAAAGAAGCTGAAGCCAGGCGGGTGCGCGGCACGCGGACTTCACTTCCGCTGGCACGATATGCAGGTATCTATCAGGATAGCCTCTACGGAACTGCCAAAGTGTCTCTCCAGAGGGGAAAGCTGCTGCTGGAGATGGCTCCTCGAATGACGGGCAATCTCGAGCATTGGCACTTCGATACGTTCAGAGTGAAATGGCATGACCGCCGAGACGGAACGAACATGCTGACGTTCAGCCTCGACGCAGATGGAAACGTGGAAATGCTCAGGACGGACATCGGAGGATGGCCGGAAGAGATGCCGCAGATGAAGCGAATTCCCGATCCCGCCGTCCGAACCTCTTCAAGGTAGAAATGACAGCAGCGAACACCAGAGTGGCCGCGTCGAGAAGCGCGAGAGAGACAGTCGCAGTGTATGAGCCGTCGTACAAGGCCGCGGCGATCGCTACGCTGGCTGTCTTCGCGCTCTATTACGCGACGATAGCCCCATCCACCTGGATGTGGGATACCGGCGAGTACATGGCGGCGACGAAAGTTCTCGGGCTTCCGCATCCACCCGGAAACCCGTTCTTCATGCTGATCGGGAACGTCTTCGGGCAGCTGCCGCTTCCCGGCAGCTATGCGCAGCAGATCAACACGATGGCCGCACTGGCGAGCGCGCTCTCGGCCGGATTCTGGTTTCTCATCACGGAGAGGATACTGTCAGGATGGCTTGGCAAGAGCTGGCAGCGACTCGCCGGCGCTGCGCTCGCCACCCTGATTGGGGCGACGGCTTTTACTGTCTGGAATCAGAGCGTGGTGAACGAGAAAGTGTATACGATCTCGCTCTTTTTCTTCACCGCCGTGTCATGGCTGATGATCTCGTGGACCGACGACCCCGATGGTGCGAAAGCCGACCGCAAGCTGGTTCTCGTTGCCTACCTGCTCGGACTGGGTTACGCGAACCATCCCGCCGGATTCCTGGCGATGCCAGCCGTTGGCGTGGCGATTCTTGTACGACGCTGGCAGACACTGCTCAACTGGCGGCTGCTGGTAAAGGGACTCGCGGTGCTGGTGCTTGGCCTCACGCCGTTCATCTACGAGCCGATCCGGGCCGCCTACTTCCCGCCGATCAATGAAGGCGAACCGACAGCCTGCGTCACCGAGATCAGTGCGTCGTGCACGTTCAGTGAGCTGACCCGCAAGCGGCTGATGGCGAACATCAACCGCGAGCAGTATGGAGACAAGCTGGAGCGGGGTGCGCCCTACTCGGCGCAGGTAGGGATGTGGTGGTTGTACTTCAAGTGGCAGTGGCTGCGCGACGCGCACAACGAACAGGTGGTGATCCAGGCGATACTCGCGGTGCTGTTCCTCTCGCTCGGCCTGATAGGGGGATACGTGCACTGGATGCACGACCGGCGGACGTTCTGGTATTTCGGTCCGCTGATGTTTACGCTGACGCTGGCGCTCATTTACTACATGAATTTCAAGTATGGATGGTCGCAGGCGCCGGAGCTGGGAGACGATGTTCAGCGAGAGGTGAGGGATCGTGACTACTTCTACATATGGAGCTACTCCGCGTGGGGCGTATGGGCCGCGGTCGGGCTGGTTTACATCTGGCAGTCCGTCGCGCAGATCATCGACCGCAATGCAGTCGTGACGCCCGATGCCGCCGGACACGCCAGCCGGCGGGCGTGGCTCCTTGCCACGCCATTGCTACTCATCGGCTGCATTCCGCTCGTGGGCAATCTCAACGCGGCGTCCCACCGCGGGGATACCTTCACCGCCGATTGGGGCGCGGACATGCTGAACTCTGTCGAGCCCTACGGCATCATCATCACCAATGGCGACAACGACACGTTTCCCTTGTGGTATGCACAGGAAGTCGAGGGAGTGAGGCAGGACGTGCTGGTGCTGGTAACGTCGTATCTCAATACCGACTGGTTCGTGCGGCAGATGATGCGCCGCCCGGTGCGGGAGTACGACGCGGCGAAGGGACCGGCAATCTACCGCGGAAAATCGTGGCCGAAACCGAAAGGCTCGCCGCTCAAGATGACATTTGCCGAAGCGGATGCGATTCCGCAGTACATAGAAGTTCGCGAACCGCAGATGTTCAGACAGCGCGATCTGGTGGCGACCATTCAGCCGGGCATCCTCAGCCGCGATCAGATCATCACGTTGAGTCTCATCCGTGATTCGTATCCTGAACGCTCGGTCTACTTCTCCACCGGCGGATATAGCCGGGGCCTCGGTCTCTCGAACTACAGTCTCAGACAGGGCCTCGTGGAGAAGCTCGTCGAGAAACCTATCGTCCCTGGCGGCGATACGGTGCAGGTCGGCGATGGATTTCTCGACGTCCCGCGATCGCATGCACTGTGGACCCAGGTGTACAAAGGCCCGCAGGAGCTGATCGATGAGGGAGATTGGGTGGACCGTCCGTCGTTTGGAATACCATATACGTACACCGTCAGCGGATACATCCTCGCGGAGGCATTGCGTACGCAGGGCCGGACTGCTGAATCGGCTCAGCTGATGAGCACAGTGCAGAAGATGGCCAGAGCGGGGAGGGTGACTGACGTCTTCCCGGCCCTCGGAGATCGCTAGCGGCGCGTCAGGATTTCTTCGAACAGGGTTATTGCGCGCGGATCAGCCGTTTGGCCGAGCCAGAACAGCGCGGTCTTGCGCACCTTCGGACTCTTGTTCGCGCGCGCGACCTGGATCAGTGCGGGTACAGCTTCTCCGTTGCGTCGCTGGGATAGCGCAAAGACAGCCTGCTCCCTGATTTCCGTGTCGCCATCGCCTTCGGCAGCGATAGCTGCACGATTGCCGGTGACCACGTCGCCCGCTGCCTGACCCAGCCAGAACACAGCCTGTTTACGGGTTTGGTCGGGCCGGCCTGCATCGCGCGCGATGCGAAGCAGTCCCGGCCAGACGACTACGGAGTCGGCCAGTGTCGCGGGCATGATCGCCTCCTGCCCGACACGACCCTCGTCAGTTGATGCCAGGGCCAGCAGGTAGTCAGTGGCGTTGCGCGTGGAAACGTTTCCGAGGTCTGTGACGACGCCGCTCGCGGGCCGCCAGCGGCCACCGACGTACGTTCTCAGCTTCGAGACATTTCCGCCTCGCATCTCGAGGACAAGTCTCACTGGACTCTCGCTGCAGAACTCGGTGTACTCGACGTCCTCGCTGTAATCCGGACCCCAGGAGGTGCGCTGGTTTTTCCCGCGGCTGATCGAGGTGCCGTGCCCGCAGATGTCAGGTCGCGTGGCGAAAGTCATCCTGACCTTTCCGTCGGGTGCGGATGAGACGCGGCGGGAAATGCTTTGTGCTTCAAGTTTTTCGGTTGGCAGGGCCGATAGTGCGAGGATCGAGAAGAGGCTTGCCAGTGAGGCAGTTCTGTTGATCGTCATTAGCGGTTGATCAACTCAGTGAGAAAGTCCTGCACTCGCGGGTCGCGAGACTGTCCCAGCCAGAACAACGCTTTCCGGCGTAGCTCGCGGTCGCTGTCGTTCTTCGCGATATCCATCAGCTTCCCCGCAGCCGCACCCGACTGGCGCTGGGACAGCACGAAGATCATCTGCTCCTTCATCTCGCGATCGGGCATTCTCGAATAGAGTGCCGTCAGCTCGTCGATATCGGTTCCGCTCTGCCCGGCCCAGAATAACGCCTTCTTGCGCAGCTCCATACTCTCGGAGGAGTTGGCGGCGACATCCATCAGCCATTTCTCGTTGCCGACTCCCCGCTGTTGCGAGAGCGAGAACAGAATCTTGTCCTTGATTTCGGCGTTTGTGGTGCGCGTGTAGAGCGTTTTGAGAAACGCGACACTCCCGCCTGACCTGCTCTGACCGAGCCAGAACACCGCCTGCGCGCGCAGGTGCGACGACGCTCTTTCGTTGTTGACAAAATCGCGAAGGACCGCGGCTCCCCTCCCGCTGTGATGCTGCGACAACGCGAAGATCGCCTTGTCCCTTAGCTTCTCCTCGCTCGCGCTGTTGAGTATCTCGCTCAGCATGTCCACTGCGTTCTCGTCCGGAAGTTGCGACAGCCAGAAAATCGCCTGTTCGCGAACCTCGGTGGGGCGCGACGCATTTCGCGCGATTCTGAATATCGATGGCGCAACGACAACGCTGTCGGCGAGAGTGGTCGGATAAATCGCCTCGCCGGCAACTTTCCCGGTCTCGGTCGATGCGACGCCGAGCAGGAAGTCGGTCCCGTCTTTTGCCGACACCGTTCCGAGATCTGTCACTCCACTCGCCGGCCGCCACCTGCCTCCGACGTAAGTCTTGATCCGCGTCAGCGAACCGCGTCGCACCTCTCCCACAATCCGCACGGGTCCAACGCTGCATTCTCTGTCATACTCGACATCTTCGGACGCCTTTGACGACCAGTTGGAGATGTTGTTGTTCTTCCCGCGCGAAATCGAGCCTTCGTATCCACACAGGTCGGGGCGAGCCGCGAACGAGAAGCGCACTTTGCCGTCGGGAGCGCCGGCCACCCGGCGCGCGATCGTCTGCGCCTCGAGTCGAGGCGGCACCCAGGCCGTCATCACAACGAGTGAACCCAGTATCAATACAGAGCGCTGCGCCAGCGAGAAGCGGGGGGCAGGCATCCGCTTCATTGTCATCGTCGATTCGGGCATGAGCAGATCTCCTGTCAGCGGTTGATGAGATCGAGCAGGAACTGCTGCACGCGCGGATCGCGTGACTGGCCGAGCCAGAAGATCGCCTTCTTGCGCAGGTCCGGATCGCGGTCGTTCTTCGCGATATCGAGCAGCTTGTCCACCGCCGCTCCGGTGTTCTTCTGCGAGAACACGAAGATCATCTGCTCTTTCATCTCGCGATCCGTCATTCGCGAGTACAGCGGAACCAGCTCCTCCATGGACACGCCGCCCTGACCCGCCCAGAAGAGCGCTTTCTTGCGAAGCTCGAGCGGCTCCGAATTGCTGGTGGCGATGTCGAGCAGCCACTTCTCGTTGCCCATGCCGCGCTGTTGCGACAGCGAGAAGAGAATCTTGTCCTTGACCTCTTCGTTCCTGATTCGCGAATAGAGGGATCGCAGGAACTCGCTGTTTTCCGCCGATTTTCTCTGACCGAGCCAGAAGATCGCCTGGCCGCGGAGTTCGTCGGAGGCTGCGTCGCGTAGCGCAAACTCGCGAAGGATGGCGGCGCCACGGCCGCTTCGGTGCTGTGAGAGCGCGAACAGCGCCTTGTTCTGAAGACTCTCGTCGCGCGAAGTCCGCAGAATTTCCTGGAGCATGTCTACAGCGCGCTCGTCCGACACCTGTGACAGCCAGAACACCGCCTGCTCACGCACTTCGGCGTCAGGATCGCTGCGCACGATCTTGAGCAGCAAGTCTGCGGTTTCGGGAGTGCGCTTCTGTGACACGAGGAAGACAGCCTTCCTTCGCAGCGGCGCAGAGCAGGCATCGCGGCGCTCCAGGACTTTGGTGAGGACGGGCATGGCACGCGCGGCATCCATCTGCAGGAGAGCGTTGAGTGCGGCGATTCGCTCGTCGTCTTCGTCACCTTCCCTTGGACAGGTGCCAGTCCGCGTAGTGCTGCTGTTGGAGCGCGAGCCACCCGTCCGATTCTCATCGGCGATCATCGCCAGCTCCGCGGCGCATCGTTCGTCCCCGCCTTTGGCGAGCTCGCCGCAGACTCTGGCACGGAGAGTTCTGCCGTCACCGCCCTCGGCAACCTTGGGATACCGCGAAGCCAGCCGTGCCAGCGCGTCCTTCGCCGACTTCAGCTTCTCGGTTCCCCCCGAGCGATACATCGAGAACGCCAGATAGTAGAGCGATTCTCCAGCGACGCCTGAGCTCGGATAGCGCTCCACTACTCGATTGAAGAGCTCGGCAGCGCGGTTGTAGTCGCCGCGCCCAAGCGCTTCGCGCCCCAGTCGATAGAGCGAATCAGCCGGGTCGGCGACAATGTGGAGCCGACCGTCGAGCAACGTCACCTTTGCGGCCGCGGCGGGCCGCGCCGAAGGCGAATCGTCGGCCTTCCTGGAATCCGCTGGTCCCACGGCGAAAACCGCCGTAACGACCATCATTGCAATCGTTTTCATCTTTTCTCCTAAAGTCCTCTCGTCGGCCCCGCGGGAATCGCGGTGCGCAAGCGTGTCATTACCTGTCCGTTGTTGATGCTTCCCTGAATCAGCTCCCGCTCCGAAGCGGCAGCTGCGGGCGAGAGCTGAACGATCTGAGCAAGCACGAGCTCGAGGTCCTCCAGCAGCCGCGCGCGCCTCGCGTCCTCACCCGCAGGTGAATCGAGCAGAAGGCGAGTGTTGGACAGAAGTCCCTTCGCCCATCCAGCGAGCTGCGCATCCATTTTCTGATCGCGGGTTTCCAGCGAGAAGGAAGTCAGCAGTGCCTCAGCGTCCGCGAGGTGACGAATGGTCGCGACCTGGTACGTGTCCGTACCGGGAGCATCCCCGGCGAGCCCGCGAGGAACTGGACCGTTGCGCCGCGCGGACGATCCCGACGCAGTTACGCGGGGAACGCTTCCCCGAGAAGCGCTTTCCATTCCCGGCCTGACCGCTCCTCCACCGATGCGTCGCTCGATCATCCCATCCGGCGAAGTCCGAGCGGCAACTCCCTCCGCAGCATCCTCGGCGCCTGCTTCAGGCGCATTGTCAGCTACCTGCGGCGGGGTGCCGGCGCTTCCAGTCACAGGTTCGACGCTGTCACGAGTATTTACCGCGGAACGCGCAGCACCGTCTGGTGCCGTGAGGCGACCAATTCCGACGCCGGCCGCGACCAGCAGCATCGCAGCAGCAGCCGCACCCCACCATGCGAACTTCGGCCC
>JALYOO010000020.1 GCA_030856845.1 Gemmatimonadota bacterium | reverse complement strand
CAGCGAGCTCAGGTGGTTTTCACGATAGTCAAGGTTGTCGAGCTTGAGGATGGACTTGCTGGTGACGCCGCTGAGCCAGATGACGGCCGCGATCTCGAGGTCGCGGGTCCACTCCACTTCTCCCACGATCCACGGAGTGCGAACGCGTGTGAGCTCCGCACCCGCGGCCGGATCGACATAGAATACCGCGTTGCGGTGATGCTGGAGGTATGTCGCCGCGACGTCAGGGTCGGGCTCGTCCTCCACGGCGCGCCGAACGATGGCAGCCTTGTGCTCGCCGGTGGCGATCAGTGCGATTTCGCGCGCCTCCATGATAGTCGCGACGCCCATGGTAATCGCTTCGGTGGGAACATTGTCCTCGCCGAAGAAATCGGCAGCCGCGTCGCGCCGCGTGATCGTATCGAGCGCTATCGCTCTCGTTCGCGATTCTATTCCCGAGCCCGGCTCGTTGAAGCCGATGTGTCCGGTCTTTCCGATGCCGAGGATCTGCAGGTCGATTCCCCCGGCATCGCTGATCGCCGTTTCGTATGCCCCGGTCTCGGCGTTCAGCTGCTCGCGAGGGGCGTCTCCGCGCGGAATGTGAACGTTCTCCGGGCGGATGTTGATGTGCTCGAACAGATTCTCCCACATGTAGCGGTTGTAGCTGTGGATGCTGTCCGCGCGCATCGGATAGTACTCATCGAGATTGAACGTCACGACGTCGGAGAAATCGAGGCCCTCTTCGCGATGCATCCTGATGAGCTCTCGATAAATGCCGATTGGAGTACTGCCGGTGGCGAGGCCAAGCACGGCACGGGAGCCCGCAGTTCGCCGCTCCGCAATCACGTCCGCGATTCGCCGGGCAACACGCTTCGCGATCTCGTCGTACTCGGCAATGACCACCGGCACCCGCTCTCTCACCTGCCGACTCACCGGCCCGCCTCCCAGTCAGTCAGTGGTGCATCGACAATTGCTGCCTGGGCGGCGTCCGCCACGGCCCTCCGCAGCGGGATATGCCTGTTGTTGTCGCGGTTGGGGTTGACCCGGTTCGTCAGCAGGATCACGAACAGCCCGCGCTCCGGGTCGATCCACATGGATGTCCCAGTGAAGCCGGTGTGGCCGAATGACCGCGGAGAAAAGTGCTTTCCGGCGCTCGAGCTTTTCGACGGCGTGTCCCACCCCAGCGCGCGGCTCGAGCCGCGGCCCTGCGGTGCCGTCCACCGCGCAAGAGTTGCAGGCCTGACGATTCGCGCTCCGCCATACTCGCCGCCATTCAGGAGCATCTGGGCGAACACTGTCAGGTCGCGGATGGAAGAGAAAAGGCCGGCATGTCCCGACACGCCGCCCATAGCGTGCGCATTTTCATCGTGCACGGCGCCGCGCACCAGCCCTCCGCGGGCGGAGTCGATTTCGGTTGGCGCAATGCGCAGGCGCATCACCGTGTCAGGGTTGAACGTGGTGCTCGTCATCCCGAGGGGCCTGAAGATTCTTTCCGCTGCGAGAACATCGAGACTCTGACCCGTGATTCGCTCGATCACGAGCTGAAGCAGAATCATGTCCCAGTCACTGTAGACCGTCTGGGTTCCCGGAACCGACTTGAGAGGCCGGAGGTTGATCTGCTGCAGGTACTGATCCCGGCCCTTGAACTCGCGATACAGCGGAGCGAATGCCTCGAGACCACCGCGGTGCAGCACCAGCATCCTTACCGTGATTGCAGCCTTGTCGGGAGCGTTGAATTCGGGCAGATAGCTCGCCACCGTCCGGTCGAGATCGAGCACCTCCTGCTCCTCGAGCAACATCGCCAGCGTCGTAGTCGCAATAACCTTCGTGAGCGACGCCATGTCGTAAACCGAATGCTCGTCGATCGCCGCCGACGCTGTCGCGGTATCGAGAGTGCCGTAACCCTTGATATGCACCACTCTGCCGTAGCGACCGACGGCGAGTGCCGCGCCCGGCGCGACACGCTCGCTCATCGCAACTTTCATCAGCGAGTCGAGCGTGCGGGTGAGATCCTGACGCATTCCCGCTTCGGACGGAGTAGTTCGAGACAGTGTGGGCAAGTTGGAGAGCCGCGCGGGTCCGGGAACCCTGGTTGAGTAGGGGGCGCACGCAATCGACAGCAGAGCAAGGCCGCGGAAAAAACGACCACTCACCGTCGATCGCCCTGCGTGGCTGGGCGGTCAATCCCGGCTCCCGCCGCAAAGTGTGGGGGAAGCGAGATCGGAAGCCGTCCCCCGATTGAAATTTGTCCCAGCAATGCCGCGGCAGCGGCTCGCTGCGATACTGGCGCTCCGCCCCACGCCAGCAGGTACGCAGGCACCGATGGAAACGCGGTGAGCATATAGGGACTGCCGAAAGACAGCGCCACAATCTGTTTCTGCGCGGTCGCCAGCTGCTGGAGCAGGCCGGGGAAGCCGCCACCAGTCCCGATTGAGCCACGCCCGTCGCGCGGAAAAACATACACGGACGCGACGATTAAATCGGCGGAGTCGGCGCTCGCTCGCAACGCATCGAGCTCCGCCGCCGTTGTCCGGCTGTCGACCGGCATCGCAGTAACGGTAAACCCTCCGCGCCGCAGCTCCTGATCGAATACTCGACCGGCCGCGAGGTCACCGCCGTCCGCGTAGGTGATCGACAGAACTTTCTTTGCGGAACGCGCCAGCGGAACGAGCTTTCGATCATCCCGTGCGAGAGTGATTGACTTTTCGGCGACCTGTCTTGCGACAGCGGACCGCGCGGGAACATTCACGACGGTGTCTATCGCGTTGAGGTCGATCATTCTTCCCGACCTGAGACCAGCCTGTGCCTTGGCGCGAAGCACTCTCCTCGCGGACTCGTCGACGCGCGCCTGCGTGATGCGACCGGACGACACTGCGCCGACGATGGTATTGATCGCCTCTTCGACATTGCGTGGCATCAGCAAAATGTCGGCGCCGGCCTCCAGGGCGAGAATCAGCGGCTCGGTGGAGCCGTACCGGTTGGCAACGCCGCCCATCGTCATCGCGTCGGTGATGAGGAGCCCCTTGAACCCCATTTCCTTGCGCAGCACATCGGTCATGAAATAGCGAGACAGAGTTGCCGGGGGAGCGCTGTCGCCAAGGATTCCGGTAACCGCGATGTGCGCCGTCATCACCGCGTCGATCCCGTTGCCCACCGCGGTGCGGAACGGTGGAAGATCTACCGAGTCGAGGTGTGCGCGACTGCCGCGAACGACCGGAAGAGCGAGGTGCGAATCCGTTTCGGTATCGCCGTGTCCGGGAAAGTGCTTAGCCGTCGTCATCAGCCCGTTCTGTCTCGCGCCGCGCACATATGCCGCGGCCAGTCGCGACACGAGCGAAGGATTCTCTCCAAACGATCGCGTGTTGATTACCGGATTCAGCGGATTGGCATTCACGTCCAGCACCGGACCGAACGACATATGCACACCGACCGCGCGCGCCTCGGCGCCGAGCACAAGCCCGAGCTGATAAGCGAGATCTTCTGAACCCGTGGCGCCGAGTGCCATGACGGGCGGAAACACGGTGCCGCCTCCCTGCGGCAACATCGATGGCAGCGCATATGAGCCGCCGAGCCGCATCCCCGTTCCGTTCTCCATGTCGGATGTGATCAGCAGCGGCACCTTTGCCAGCCGCTGCATGTGATTGAGCTTCGCTCCATAGCTGTGGGGAAGGCCCATGGAGAGAATCAGCCCGCCCACCTTGTCGTCCTGGACCCAGCCGCGCACCTGTTCGTACTCAGGCGAGCCAACAGCTGCGTACTCTCCGGGGACCCACGGCATGATCAGCTGCGCCGCACGTTCGCGCGGAGTGAGCGAGGCGATTGTTCGGTCGATCCACGCGTTGTCGGCGGCGCTCAGCGTGACGAAAGCTCCCGGTCGTCCGGGTCCGAGAAGTCTCGTGCGCTCGCTGCCGCCCATTTCCCGACCCGTTCCGGGTGTCACTGCAGGTGCGCACGCTGCGAACGCAATCAATAGGAGGAAGATCGGACGACGATGCATTGTGCTGCCATTTTACATCGCCGGAAGTCGGTATCGCTATGCCCGTTCAAAAGTGCAGGGGAGCGCATCCCGGATTTTCGTGCTTGACCTATTCTGTGCCGTATGGCAATTTGGCGCGTCGTGAAAATCCGACCGCCTCACCCTTCGAGCATAGTCACTGCCGTATTGTTTCCTGCGCTCAGTTCGAAACGGCCGGCCGGTAATCACGTTGTCCCGCCTGCTGCGCTCCCCCCAAATCAGCTACTGCATACGAGGAGTTCGATAATGCCAAGTCGTGTCTGTAAGAAACTGCTAATGACGATGATCGGCTTGACGGTCACGCTTCTGGCGCCGCCCGATACGGCACTCGCACAGGGTGGCGGCAGCGTTCGGGGCCGGGTGATTGAAAGCGCGACCAACAGGGCCATTCCAAGCGCGTCGGTGACAGTTACCGGGCTCGGCCTCGGCGCGGTGACGGACGCGGACGGCAACTATGTAATCATCAATGTGCCGGCAGGCACACACGAGATTGCGGCGCGCCGCGTCGGGTTCGTCCGCCGCGCGCAGACGGTGACGGTTGGTGCCGGCGCAACGGCTCGCGCGGACTTCGCGATGACCGTAACGGCGACTCAGCTCGAGGAGGTTGTCGTCACGGGGACGCCGGGAGGGCAGGAACGCCGCAGTATCGGCAATGCGGTGGCCCAGATCGACGTTTCCGATATCACCAGCAAGTCCACCGTTACGAACGTGACCGAGATTCTTCAGGGGCGCACCCCGGGGGTAGCTGTCTCGACGGGCTCGGGTTCACCCGGTACTTCTTCCGAAATCACCATCCGGGGCTACGGTTCGTTTACCAACAACCGTCCGGTGGTCTACATAGACGGTGTACGGATGGACACGGACGACATCGGCAGCTTCAATCCGTCAGGCTCGGGAACTGGCGGATTCTCCGGCCAGCGAACGTCGGCGCTCGATCTGATCAACCCTCAGGACATCGAATCGATGGAAGTGCTGCGCGGCCCTGCAGCGGCCACGCTCTACGGCGCAGACGCCGCGGCGGGTGTCATTCAGATAATCACAAAAAAGGGCCGTCGAGGCCAGCAGGCTCTCAGCTGGAACACGCGGTGGGAGACTGGGTTCTCCGAGTGGGGAACCGAAACGATTACGAACTACACGACCTGCAGTCCCGCCAGGAAGGCGGCGCGCGACGCCGCCGGGAACATCACCTGGCCCGGATGCCAGGACGTTGCTGACAACACGGTCATTACCGACGATCCGCTGATGCGTGACCCGCAGGCGTTGCGCGAGGGCAAGGTCAACAACCTCTCGCTCTCGCTTCGCGGCGGCGGCGACCGCTATTCGTTCTATCTGTCGGGAGACGGGATCTACAACGAGGGCGTACTGCTCAACAACTTCGATCGCCGCCGCTCGATCAGATCGAACTTTACGTTCAATCCCAGCGCCAAGACCGACTTCAACATCAACGTCGGTTACATCGCACAGAAACTTTCGCTCCCGCTCGGTGACGAAGCTTTCAACGGACTGCTTCTGAGCGCGGCTCGCGGCATACCTGGGCTCGTCAGGTCCCGCCCTGCGCTGGCTGGATGGGGGAGCATCGAGCCAGGGATTGCCCACCTCTACAACAACTCCACGAAATCCGACCGGCTTCTTCTTGGGTCGACCGTCAACTTTGCGCCATTCAGCTGGTGGAAGAACCGCCTCACGGTCGGCATGGACTGGCGTGCGTCTACGGCTCAGGTCCTGTCGTTGCCGGGAGATCCTGACACACCGGCGGGACTCAATGCGCTTCGCGCGCCGAAGGCCTACAACTATACACTGGATTATGCCGGGAGTCTTCTGGCGTCGCTACCGCGAGAGCTCGAGTCAACGACCTCTTTCGGCACGCAGGTCACCTCGCGCCGGGACGAGACGATCAGCGCCACGGGCAGTCAGCTGCCGACCCGCGAAATTACAATCATCGGTGCAGCGCTCAGCGTCTCGGGCTCGAACTCGTTCAGCGAGTTCAATTCCGTCGGCGTATTCGCCCAGCAGCAATTGGCTTGGCGGAACCGGATTTTTGTCACTGGTGCTGTTCGGGCGGACGATCACTCCTCCTTCGGAAAGAATTTCGACATCATCATTTATCCGAAGGCATCGCTGTCGTGGGTCCTGTCCGAGGAGCCCGCGTTTGCCGGTATTTTCAAGACGCTGCGAGCGGACAATTTCAGATTCAGAAGCGCATGGGGCCGTGCAGGCCGTGCCCCCGCGCCATTCGTCTCCACCCAGACGTACGCTTCGGCGCGAGTGGCGCTTGGGCCGTCAGGCGTCGGCGGAGCCATCACGGCGAACACATTCGGCAATCCCAATCTGAAGCCGGAGCGAGGCGAAGAGATCGAGCTTGGCTTCGAGTCGGACTACTTCGGCGGCCGCGCCGGGCTCGAGGTTACGTATTACCGAAAGAAGATGAACGACCTTCTGGTTCCGATCGACCTTCCACCGTCTCTCGGGTTTTCAGGGTCAATTACCGAGAATCTCGGACAGACGACCAACCGCGGTCTCGAGATGGGATTGAGCGCAACGCCGCTGGCGCTGCGCAATTTCGTCTGGGAAGGAAGGATGAATCTCACCTGGAACCGCAACAGGCTGGACGCACTGGACAGTGTGAGAGTCTGCAAACCCTGGGTGGGAGAGGTTTGCGACCCGACCAAGAGCAACGCCGAGGAATTTCCGGGAGGCGCTTCCTACAGTCTGGGCATGCAGCGCAACCGGGTCGGCCACCCCCTCGGCGCCTATTTCGTGCGCAATCCGACGAGAGACGCGAGCGGGAACTACATCCTCAACAGAAACGCGGCCGGCCTCATCACCACACCGGTGTACGACACGGCGTTCACGTTCCTTGGCCCCTCGCTGCCGACGCGGCTTTTCTCACTCTCCAACACTTTCACTTTCTTCAAGAACTTCCGCGTTTACGCGCTGCTCGATCACCAGGGGGGGCACCACCTCTTCAACTACAAGGAGTTCAACCGTTGCGCACTGGTCGCCAACGGGCCGAATTGCGCTCGCTTGAATCGTCCGGAGGATATCGGCACGGCGCGTCTCGACACGCTGCGTGCAATCTACGGAATCAATGGAACTCCTCTCACACCAACTGCTGCCTACACGCAGGCGCAGTTCATCGAGAAAGCTGACTTTATCAAGCTTCGGGACGTTTCGCTGACTCTCAACCTGCCGACGGCCTGGGCGCGTGCGGCCCGTGTCCAGACTGCGAGCGTCGTCCTGGCGGGTAAGAACCTCGCCCTGTGGACGGATTACAGCGGCCTTGACCCGGAGGTCAACGGCTACAGCAACAATCAGCTCCGCGGCAGCGGTAACGCGTCCCAGTTCCTTCGGGTGGACGCTTATTCATGGCCGATGATCCGGCGCTACACGGCACAAATCAACTTCACCTACTGATGCGGAATCATAAGATGGCTTCATTGCTGAGTCCCTGTCGCAGGCTGGCGCGCGTCGCGATGATCGTTGGCGCCGTCTCGGCGGTCGCCGGCCTTAGCGCCTGCGAGGATTTTCTAACTGCGGAGAATCCGGCTTCCGTGGAAGTGAGCAGGCTCGAGGACTCCACGCTCGTGGACCTGATGGCCAACAGCGCCATCGCGGGCCTTCAGGGGAATAGTTACTTCTGGTTCTCGTACCTCGGGGCCATCATGACTGATGAGCTTCGGAATCACCATGTATTCATCGACGAGATTCTCTACGACCAGCGCCGGGTCACCGTAGGTAACAGCTATAACAGCGTGTTCACTTATGGCCCGATTCAGCGCGCACGATGGCTCGCCGACAGCGTGGCTGGGCGCATGCGCATCATCTATCCCGACTCCTCGCTGCGCGACGTCCGGCTCGCGCGAACCTACGCCATCGCTGGCTACCATCTGATTCACCTCGCCGAGGCATGGTGTGAGGTTCCGGTCGCGTCGCTTGGTGAGCGGTATTCAGGGCTCATTAAATCGGACTCGCTCTTCCGGCTGGCGGAGCTGCGTTTCGATTCGGCGATCAAGGTTGCAGCGGCGGCGAAGACAGGGAATGCCGCTGTGCAGACTCCGGCGGGAGTACGCTTCGCGCTGGCCGCCGACTCTGTTCGCAATTTTGCCTACGTCGGTATGGCGCGAGCGGCGCTCGGACGCGGCGACAAAGTGAAGGCAGCGTCCGCCGCGAAGCAGGTGACGGGTATGGGGACCACCAGTGACTTCGAGTACCGCCTCTATTACAACTCGACGACAACCCTCGGCTTGCAGAATCTCTACGCCGAGCGGCTTTCGGGAGGAGGCGGGGTGACGGCGGGCTCCATTTCCAATACGCCGTTCCTCGCACTGGATGATGCGCGTGTTCCGCACCCGGTGAACGCGACCACTGGTGCACCGCTCCCTGAGGCGGTACAAGGGACGGGGTCATTCGTCGTGCCCAACTCCCCACCGTCGTTCAGCACCTACAACGCTACCAAAGTGGGAGCCGACTTCACATACGGTGCATCCATCCGGATCTCGTCACTGCTCGAGGCGAAGTACATAATCGCGGAGGCTGAAGGCGCGACCGCACCGAATATCGCGTTCATAGAGTCGCGTCGTCTGGCGTTCCCGAGCAGCACGGCTCAAACTCCCACTACGGCGGCCAACTTCCTTGCCAACCTTATTGACCAGCGCCGGCGCGACTTCTACCTCGATGGCCATCGAATGGGTGACCTGCGCCGCTATCTCAAGTCGTACGGCCTGAATTTCTACCCCACTGGTTCCTATCTTGGTAGCACCACGGTCACCTACGGGGTTACGATGTGCTGGCCGATCAATCCGGCAGAGGTGACCAACAATCCCCTGGTCCCCAAACCCTACAACCCGCCAACCGGCCCGTAACGAGTTTCGCCGAGCGGCGTCTAACTGAGGGGCGGTTGTTCAACATCGAGATGCCCGGCAATTGCCGGGCATCTTGTTTCTGGCTGCTGAGCCGGAGTACCTGCGGACAAACGGAACTCCACTCGCTGCGAATGGATGAGGGATCGACGTGCGATGCGTGTTATCGACGAAGATGGGATAGCGCCCGCCGTTCGCGGTCGCCTCGCCCTCCAGTCCCCCTTTATCTTATCAATGGTGTATCAGCTCAGTCGGTTCTGATGATCCAACTTCAATCCCCACTTGGGTAGCTCAGCAAATGCGCAAATTAGGATTGCTCTGTGTCCTTACGTTCCTCGCGGCGTGCAACAGCGGCGACGGCAGCGGGCCTCTCCTTACGACAACCGTATCCGTCTCCCCGCCTTCGGCGGAGGTTACGGTCAATGGCACCGTCCAGGCCACAGCGGTCGTCAAGGATCAGAACGGCAATCCACTTACCGGCAAGACCGTCGAATGGTCCAGCCTCAACCAGGCCGTCGCGACCGTCAGCCCAACCGGCGTCATCCGCGGAGTTTCAGCGGGCTCAACGACCATTCAGGGAAAGGTCGACGGAGTCGTCGGCACCGCGACCATTCGGGTGATTGCTCCGCAGACGGCGTGTCTCAGCGGGCCGACGACGGTGGAGCTGTCGACGGGCGGCGTCAGAGTGCTTAGTGCGGCCGCCACTGGCGGATGCATCAAGTTCCCGCAGTCCAGCAGTTCGAGCGAGTTCATAGTGATCGCCGCGAATGCCAACAGCACGCCGGACGATCTCGCCACTTACGCCATCAAGTCGGATGAAGGAGAAGTCGTTCCAAACACGACGCTGCTCGCCACTCCCGCTCGTGTGCTTGCGTCGCTGATCGTTGCTGCGGAGCCGGTTTCGCCGCAGCTCGCGTTCGAGCGTACACTTCGGGCGATTGAGCGGGCGCAACTCGCGCTCCCCGATGCACAGCGTGCCTTCCGCCGTCGGGACATCGACAGCCCGCTGCGCTACGCCGCGTCGGCGGTGATTCCGGCGGTCGGCGACAAGAAAAAGTTCAAAGTTCCCGTAAGCGCCAGTGGAACACCCGGCGACTGCGAGTCGTTCACGTCGATCGACGCAACGGTGCAGAAGGTCAGCACTCGCGCCATCATCTACACCGATGACGCTTCCCCGGCATCCGGGTTTACGTCTTCGGACTTCGACCAGATCGCCGCCGAGTTCGACGCGCTCATTTATCCCACCGACGTGTCGTATTTCGGGACCCCGCTCGACCTCGACGCGAACGAAGGCCGCGTCATCATTCTATACACCCCTCAGGTGAACAGGTTGACGCCGGAGGGCAGTCGCGACGGGTTCGTCGGCGGCTTCTTCTTTGTGGGCGACCTCTTTCCGGTGCGCGGCGGAGGAGGGTGCGCGCAAAGCAACCGCGCCGAGATCTTCTATGCTTTGACTCCGGATGTGAATGGAACGGTGAACGGAAATGTCCGGCGAGTCGCCGACGTTCGGCAGGGAACTCGCGGCACCATCGCCCACGAGCTTCAGCACATGATCAACGCCTCGGAGCGGATCAGAAGCCCGATAGAGCAGGACTTCGAGGACATCTGGCTCGACGAAGCGCTGGCTCATTTCGCGGAGGACGCAGTGGGTCGCGTGGTGAAGGGAATTCCCGAGTTCGAGAATGCGGACTTTACGCGGGTGTCGGGCCCGGACTTCAACGCCTTCTTCTTTCAGAACTTCGCGCGTTTTCAGCGGTATCTGCAGAATCCTGGACCGAACGCACCGACAAGCCGGTTTGCGGACAGCTCACTGGCCGATCGCGGCGCGGCGTGGGCGCTGCTGCGGTATGCCGCCGACCATTATGCACCTGGCGGCGACGTGAAGGCGTTCATCAAAGCGCTTGCGGGAGGGCCGAACGTCGGCGTCGACAACCTTGTGCGGCGCGCGGGTCAGGTTCCCTTTGATACGCTGATAGCGGGTTGGATGGTCGCGAACTACGCCGACGATGCGGGTATCCCGGGACTCGCGGCAAAAAACACCTACAGATCCTACAACATGCGCAGCATCGTTTCGACAATAACGGCGTCGCGAACGTATCCGCTGGTGGTGAATCCGATCACCGGCACAGGATTCGTGGCGAACCTTTCAGCACGGTCCGCGTCGGGTAATTACTTCAGAGTGACGAAGGCCGGAGGGGCGCCCGCGCGCACTATCCGTTTCCTCAACACCGATGGCAGAACCACTGCGAGCTTTACCGGGGCGACGCTGTACGTGCTGAGGATTCAGTAGCAGCGACGATTTGGCAGCGTGTCACGCGTGTAGAAGTTGAGCGTTGCGGGTTACGGCTCCGGTGACGGGTGACGGGTTACCGGTGGCGGGTTACCGGTGCGGGCCAGTCCGAGTGGAGGGGTAGCGGTCGCTGGTTAACGCTTGATGGGCCTCATCTTTCCATCGGGGCCCATCTCGAACTTCGGCTGCACTGCGCTGTCTCGTTCAGCACTTGGCGGAGGAACGCGTGTGCCCATGCCTCCGGACTTCTGCGTCTCTCCGGCGATGGCTGGAGGAGGATCCACCGGCTGAGCGGTCGAGGCGGGAAGCGGGATTCTCACGGTGTCCGCCGGTGACCCCGGAACCTCGGTTCCTGAGGGAGCACCCATCGACGACGGAGACCGCGTACCGTCCATGCCGGTGTCAGCGCTAGCCGGCGAGTCGTCACCGGCTACGCATCCGGACATCACCAGGACAATCAGCGCCGCACACGTTTTCGCAGATTTCCGCACACACATCATCATTGTGCAGTCACTTTTCTAACGCGGCCTGAACGGGACATCTCCATCACGGGCTGCTTCACGCTCTCCCATCCTGGCGCGGCTCCGACGTCGGACAGAATCGATGCGCTCGTCCTGGCCATCGCCGACTGGCCCGGGATGGAGTAGGCATCGGTGGTGAAGTTGTTCACCACGTAACCAAGGTCAGCAAGAGATTGGACTGTGATGCTGCTGAGGAAATTGAGGGCGCCAGGCGGCTCGATGA
>JALYOO010000477.1 GCA_030856845.1 Gemmatimonadota bacterium | reverse complement strand
GCGCGAATCTCCGTGCACGGAATCCCCCACACCTTCTCCGTATACGTCTTGAAAAAAATGCGGTAAAGACGGTCACCGAAACGGTTCGATACCCACTGCTCGAGATTCTCCTCGACAGGGTGCGGCTTCATGCGAGCCTGCACGTAGCTCAGCATGATCAGCGTCGCCTGCCAGATCCCGAGCCCGAAAAGAGCGTTGGCCGCCTTGAGGGGATAGTGAAAAAATTTCCCGTTGTAGAGTATGCGCGAGAGCCGCGGTACATCGATGAATTCGTCGCCCAGCACCTCCTCCCACATCGCCTGCACCGGGGCGATCTTGGTGAAGAAGCGGTGCCCTCCGATGTCGAAGCGATAATCCTTGTAGCGAGCGGTGCGCGATATTCCGCCTACGACGTCATCGGCCTCCAGCACGGTCACCTGATATCCATCTTTCGCCAGCAGATACGCTGCTGTCAGGCCGGCCGGCCCCGCACCGCAGACAACGATGCGGTCGCCGGGAGCGAGACGCCTCGCAGGCGGTTTTGGAGGGGCTTCGGCGGCTGCGCTGGACAAGCTCGACTCCGTCTTCAGGATTACCGTCATTCAAGGGGGTGCATGCGGAATACTGCAGCTCTTGCGTGACTCGTCTCACGCTTGAAAACCATCTCGTACGAAAACCTGCCGAACTCCTCGACCGGTGCCCGGGCAAATGATTCCCAGTCCGGATCCGTCAGGCAGTATTCCCTTGTCCCGCATTCGTCGAGCAGGTAAAGGTCCCGCTGCTTCGCAACGGCGGTTAACGCGCTGTCGGGGAAGTAGTAATCTATATCCGATATTGCCTTCCAGCGTCCCGGAGTTCCGCGTGCTCCGATCAGAAGAGTTCTCTCACGCGGAAGCGTTTCCAGGAAAACGCGAAGCTCACTGAAAACTGTCGCCACGTCCACTGCGTACTCAGGCACCTCCGCTATCGAAACCGCCAGCGCGCTGCGGTTCTCCGTACCCGCGATCCTGTTCGCTCTCAATGCCGTCATCGCAGCTGCCGCCGACAGGGCGGCGATGATTGCAAACGCCGTCCGGGATTTCCTCAGCTGTGCTGTGAGTGGACCGATCGCCACCGCGACGCCGGCCGAGAAGAACATCCATATGAAGGGCTGATAGGCCATCAGGTAGCGCGAAGTGCTTGGAAGTATCAGCATGAGCACCGGCAGTGGCGCGAGGACATACAACACTTCTCCGAGGAATTGCCTCCGCACCCGCCACATTCCGAGAAGTAGGATCGCGGAGATTGCGCCGCCGCAGCACGCCCACATCACATCCCGAACAGTCGAGCCGAGCTCGATAGTGTAAAGACTGTTCAGCGGCGGCGCGGTAAACCCGAGCTGGAACGCGGGCAGTACCTGAGCCGGGATGGCGACGCTGAAGAGATTGAGAAGCATCGACCGAGCGTCGCTGTTGGCGAGGAAGAGGAGTGCCTCGCCGAGATAGCGCCGCGACAGAGTTTCCCAGTTCATCGCGATAAGCGCCAGCAGCAGCGTCACCGAAGCCGCAGCGCCAATGATGAGCCGTCTCACCGGCGCGCCTTGCTTCATCGCCCGGCCGATAGCGAGCGTGCCCGCGAACAGAAACAACGCTGGAGCAGTGAAGCGGATCAGGAATGCGACAGAAAAAGCAGCAACGCCCAGGGCTATCAGAGCACCACGCCGCCGTAACGGTGTATCCGATATGAGCAGCGTGACCGCGATGATGCACGCGAGTGCGCTAAAGGCGGAGTACGGCGCGTCGCCAAGCGGCGCGAGAACGTTGGTGATCCACCACGGGCTGAGCACAAAAAATGTGTAGGTGAAGCCGACCGCCACCCAGTGCCAGCTGCGGGATACGGCCCACGAGAGGATGTAGGCATACATCGCTGCGGTCAGAGCAACGAGGAAGACGTTGGCGACCTGAATGGCGCGCAGCCGGGTGTCGAACTCTTCGAACAGCAAGAACGCCGGAGCGCGGAGAATGCCCGGCATCGAGACGTAGTGGACCGGCGGTATGTTCACCGCGAGACGGGCTTCGGCGCGGCCCGTCTCGGCGAATGACATCCCTTTCATGAAGTAGAGAAGGGGGTCGGTCGACAGACGCGGATAGAAGAAGGCAGGGTCGAGCGCGAACAATCCAACCAGCATCAGAACAACAAACCCTCCGCCGAAAATGGCGAGGGCCAGCCATTCCCTTCGCACGAATGACAGCGGCGACTCGATCAGCCGGTGATACTCATACGAAGACGCTATTTCATCCAAGCGTGCAACTCCTCATGGCGGCGCCGGTGTAGCCGCGGTTGCGGCGCCGCGCGCGACAGTCGTGGACTTCCGTTTGACTTGCGGGCAGACAATTC
>JALYOO010000399.1 GCA_030856845.1 Gemmatimonadota bacterium | reverse complement strand
CCCACGATCGCAAATGCATGGGCTCCCATATTATTCGGCGGTGTCCGCCACGGCTGGAGTGTCGGTCTGAAGCGCGCGCTCTTCTTCCTCGGACCGCTCCGGAAGGGGAACTGCCGCCTGTTTGAGCTCGATGCCAAGGCGCTGTTCGTGGCGCCGCTTGAGAACGCCCGAGCGCCGAAGGAGCGACCGAACAGTGTCGCTCGGCTGAGCGCCCACTCCGAGCCAGTAATTGGCACGCTCCTCGTTCACGTTCAGTCCACCCTGAGCCTGTCGGGGTGCATACTGGCCGATGATCTCGATGAACTTTCCGTCGCGCGGGCTCTGTGAGTCGGCGACTACGATGCGGTACACTGGTGCTCTTTTCCGCCCGATGCGGCGGAGACGTATTCTGACCATCGGTGTTTCTCCAATACTTGGTTTCGATCCTGCTCCGGGCTCATCGCTCCGCCGGCGTTTCCGGCGAGCACCCGGTACTGCGTTTGCGGCTTTCTACCGCATTCCAAACATACCCGGCAACGACGGCATTCCAAGCCGGCCACCGCCCTGCGACATCTTCTTCATCATTTTCTGCATCTCGCGGAACTGTTCGAGAAGGCGGTTCACTTCGCTGATAGACCGTCCGCAGCCCTTCGCAATCCGCGCGCGCCTCGCGCCGTTGATGATGCCCGGGTCCTTGCGCTCCTCGGGTGTCATCGACAGAACGATTGCTTCCACGTGCTTCATACGCTTCGGGTCCATCTTCGCCTGCTTCAGGAGCTTCGTGTTCACTCCGGGAAGCATCTTCAACACGCCCTCGATGGGGCCCATCTTCTCGATCTGCCGCATCGCATGGAGGAAATCCGTCAGGTCCATTCCCTCTTTCTTCACCTTCTTCTGCAGCCGCTTTGCTTCACTCTCGTCGAATGCGGCCTGGGCCTTTTCGACGAGTGACACCACGTCGCCCATCTGAAGTATCCGCCCCGCCATGCGATCGGGATGGAATTCTTCCAGCGCATCGGGCTTCTCACCTACGCCGATGTACTTGATCGGCTTGTTGAGCACTCCGTAGATGGAGAGGGCCGCACCGCCTCGAGCGTCGCCGTCCATTTTTGTGAGGATGACGCCGGTTACGCCGAGCGCCGCGTCGAATCCCTGCGCGATCTTCACTGCTTCCTGACCCGTCATCCCGTCGGCGACGAACAGAATTTCGGTTGGACGCAACGCTTCCTTGAGCCGTCGCAGCTCGTCCATCATCTCTTCGTCGATCTGAAGCCGCCCCGCCGTATCGACGATCACCACGCGATCGCGATCCCTCTTCGACTGCTCGACTCCCGCTCTGGCGATTCGTACGACGTCCTGCGTCGAGCGATCGGCGTACACCGGCACATCGAGTTGTGCACCGAGTGTTTCCAGCTGATCGATCGCCGCGGGGCGGTACACGTCGGCGGCAACGAGCCGTGTCGGCCGCCCTTCCGCTTTCAGCTTGCGGGCCAGCTTGGCCGCGGTGGTCGTCTTACCCGAACCCTGGAGCCCGACCATCATCACTACAGTCGGCGGAACAGAGCTGAGCTTGAGACCCTCCTGCCGCTCGCCGAGCATCGCGGCAAGCTCCTCGTGCACGATCTTGATGAGCTGCTGCGCAGGAGAAACGGCGCTGAGCGCGGTTACACCGACTGCCTTCTTTTCGACTCGCTCGAGGAACTGGCGGGTAAGCTGAAAGTTGACGTCGGCTTCGAGGAGGACGCGTCGAACTTCGCGCAGGCCTTCCTTGATCTCCGATTCACTGAGAGTTCCGCGCCCGCGAAGTCGCGCAAATGTTGCTTCCAGCTTTTCGCTGAGGTCTTCGAACATAGCCTTTCAAGTTAGTCGGAATTCGTGGCTGCAACAATCGAGGAGGTAACTAATCGAGGAGGTAACCAACATCAGGAGGTAACTAACTCACGCGGAAAGGCTATTGGCGGGGGAATTGATTCACCAGGACAGGCACGGGTGCCGCGACAGCTTCGGGGCATTGAATTGATTCGCACGGGCCTCACGCAGTCTTTGTAAGACACGAGCAGCAGTGAACGTGGGGTGATCGATACTCGATTGTCGCGGTGACGCTGCCCCGTCGCAGTCAGGCCAAGCTCGCAACGGCAGTTCCGCAATCCGCAGTCATGGCTCCGACTCCTTCGCGCCTGTAATTTCTTGTGACACAGGTCGCGTGTTTGAACGCGGAGGACACACTGCACAAGGGACTGGAAGACGCCTTAGCCGGGTCATACGATGTCGAGCGCGAGCTCGGCCGCGGCGGTATGGCAACAGTGTACCTCGCGCATGACATGCGGCACAACCGGCGCGTGGCGGTCAAGGTGCTTCACCCTGATCTCAGCAGCTCCATCGGGCCCGACAGGTTTGTCCGTGAGATTCAGCTTGCCGCGAGGCTGAATCATCCGCACATCGTGCCGCTGTTCGACTCCGGCGAAGCGGGCGGGTTTCTCTACTACGTGATGCCGGTGATGGAGGGGGAGACGCTTCGCGACCGTCTGCTTCGTGACGGACAGATCCCACTCGATGAGGCGCTGCAGCTCATACGAGGCATCGCTGCCGCCCTCGACTATGCGCACCGGCAGAACATCGTTCATCGCGATATCAAACCGGAAAACGTGATGCTCCAGGACGGCGAAGCCGTCGTCATGGATTTCGGAATCGGCAAGGCGGTCAGCTTTGCCGTCGATGATACGCTGACGCAGACTGGAATGGTGGTGGGCACACCCGCCTACGTGAGTCCCGAGCAGGCCGCGGGCGAGACACGCATCGACGGGAGAAGCGATCAGTACAGTCTCGCGTGCGTGCTCTTCGAGATGCTCTCGGGAAAGAAGCCGTTCAGCGGCCCGACGGCACAATCGGTCATCAGCAAGCGATTCAGCGACCCTGTTCCTTCGCTGCGCGCAGTTTTCGAGTCAACGCCGGAAGAGGTCGAGAACGCACTTCTCAAAGCACTCTCGAGGGACGCGACGGAACGCTTCGCCACCACCGCCGAGTTCGCTCGTGCCCTCCTTGCAAGTCATCTCTCGACTCCCGATGGCAGCCCGTTGCAGCCAAGCGGTGGCAACAAGTCTATCGCTGTACTGCCATTTACCAACATGAGCGCCGATCCCGAAGGTGATTTTTTCGCGGATGGCATCGCCGATGAAATCATCACTGCGCTCTCGAAAGTGAAGGCGCTACGGGTGGTCTCACGCACGTCCTCATTCACCTTCAAGGGCAAGAACGACGACGTTCGTGAAATAGGCCGGAAGCTTCAGGTTTCGACGATCCTCGAGGGCAGCATCCGCAAAGCAGGCAAGCGGCTTCGCCTCAACGCGCAGCTCGTGAGCACGACGGACAGCTCCCAGTTATGGGCCGAGCGCTACGACAGGGAGCTTGAAGACGTCTTCGCCATTCAGGATGAGATTGCTTCGAGTATCGTCGCTGCGCTACGCGTCGTGCTTACTGAAGATGAAAAGAAAGCGATAGAGCAGGTGCCGACGACGAACATCGATGCCTATGAGTACTATCTGCGCGGTCGTCAGTTCTTTCACCAGCACCGTCGTCGTGCGCACGAGTTCGCGCGGCAACTGTACGAGCGCGCCATTGAGCTCGACCCCGGATACGCCCTCGCTCATTGCGGCGTGGCGGATTGCTGCTCTTTTCTGTACCAGTACTTCGACGCCTCGGCCGCTAACCTGCGCAAGGCGGATTCGGCAAGCCGCCGCGCGCTGGAGCTTGCGCCCCATCTTGCCGAAGCTCACGCCTCCCGCGGATTGGCGGTCTCGCTGACGGGACAGTTTGACGAAGCCGAGCGGGAGTTCGAGGAGGCGATGCGGCTCAACCCGAAGTCCTTCGAGGCGGCCTACTTCTACGCCCGGTCGTGCGCAGCGCAGGGAAAATCCCGGGAAGCAGCAAAGTGGTACGAGCGCGCCACGGCAGTACGGCCCGACGACTTTGCCGCCCTCATGCTCCTCGGCGGCATCTACGCGGATCTCGGACAGATCGAAGACAAGACACGCGCGATGAGGCGGTCGTACGACGCGGCCAGAAAACATCTCGAGCTCAATCCGGATAACCCGCGCGCGCTTTACATGGGTGCCGCTGCGCTGATCGAGCTCGGCGAACCGGAAAAAGCGCTCGACTGGACACGCCGCGCCGAGTCGATGGACCCGGACGATCCCTCGGTGCTGTACAACGTTGCCTGCGACTACGCCATGCTCGACATGCGCGACGAAGGTATCAAGGCGATTACCAAGGCAATCGACAATGGATTCGGCCATTGGAAATGGATCGAGCACGATTCGACTCTCGACAACCTCCGGTCGGAATCCGGTTTCGCGGCCCTGCTCGCACGAAAGCCCGGTGGAGCGGAGGTGCAGCAGAAGGCTTGACGTCAGCGATGGCTGGGCATCTGTTGCAGACGTAAGTTCCGTTGATGGCGAAG
>JALYOO010000396.1 GCA_030856845.1 Gemmatimonadota bacterium | reverse complement strand
TCCAAAGAGAGAGTTACCGATGCCCGAGCGGTGGGAAGGAGAGCCGAGCTCGGCTTTTCTCAGATTCGGTTGGCGTCAAAACGCTGGCGTCAGCGAGAATCCAGGCAGTCGTGCTGCTCAGGGGCCGTTCCATGCGAAGGAACCCATAGTACGACGCGAGGATGACCGGGGCAAGCACATTTCCAACATTTGGCAGATACAACGGTGGGACTGACGGTGAGCGGCTCGCCGCGCTTCGAAGCGCTAAGCCCCTGTACGCTCCATACTCTGGAGATAAAAAAGGTCCCCCGTGATGTGGTGAATGAGCTAGATTGAAACATACGATCAAGGGGTAATGTGACGAAAGAATTCGAGTTCGTTGATGAAGGGCGCAAATTCTTCTGCTCGGTGGAGACGCCCCGCCATGCCGGAGCACCGCCATGGTGGTGGTTCCGACTGGACCATGAAGGCAGCACGCGGTATGCGCCGTTCGAGGCGCTGCCATCAGATACGCGGAAGTCGGTGCAGGCGCGGGTGATCGCTTATTACACCGAGATTCTGGCGATCAAGGCGCGGCCAGTGCATCAGCGTCCGTTCTGGCAGAAGCCGGCACCGGCTGCGAAGCCGGAAGAAATTGCGGCGGTTGCCGCGACTGCGACAGCTGCGGCGACATCAGAAGTCTGATCTGCGTGGGATGTGACTGAGCAAGGCTGAGACGATTTTGTCTCAGCCTTGTTTGTGTCTGATCAACCCAATCGTGCGAAGCGCTACGGCCGCCACCCCTCGGCGACCAGCAGCCGCAGGTTTTCGTACTGGCTTACCCGACCCTCCGGACTTACCGGAATCGCCCTGATTGTCGCGGCATGCGACCGCAGATAGTGGCCGACCATTTCTCCCCACTGATCGTTATATCCCTGCTCGGGCCAGCCCAGCCCGGGGACGGGAGCGGGCGGAAGCACGCGCGGCAATCCGGCGCCGTGAGGGCGGGGCAGGTCACCGACGAGGAATACCTTGTCGCCGCGCTTTAACGACGCGGTGGCAACGTCAATGACAGAACGAACTGGAGTCCGTTGGTCGGCCGCCGTCATCCACGTCTTGATCAGGTCGTACCGGTGGAACGCGTGGAAGTCGATCGGGGGTATGGTCGTCCACGGCACGGTACCGCGGTAATAGCGGTCAAGACTGACGCCGTAGTACCATACGTGGACTAGAATCGCGTCGCCGTCTGTCGCCTTTTCGCGAAGCCGCGAAGCAACCAGGTCTACATTGCTTCTGCGTGTGTTGACAGCCCGGGTTGCGGGAATCAGGGTAGCCGCACCGAGGACGACGACGCTGGCCAGACGAACCGTTCTCGCCGTTGGAGTCACGACGAGTGCGCCGGACAAGGCGTCGATGCAAACTGCGGCCAGCGCGAGCAGCGGCAGGTAGTACCACGGCGCGGTATAGTAGGATAGCAGGTTCAGAAACCAGAACAGCCCCACCGACCCTGTCACGAGAGCCACGAGGGAGAATAGCACCGCGTCCCGCCTTTCCCGCGTGAATGTGTCGCCGCTCCCGGAACGGAAGGCGCGCGCGCCAACGACTATCGCCAGGATGAACGCCTCCGCCCAGATAAGCGGCACCCACGAACCCCCGGGCCGCAGTGTCTGGTCCAGCATTTTCAGAAACCACCCCAGCGAATAGTCGGGTATCTGGACAAGAGCGTTCCAGGTGGCGGCATCCCTTATCACGCTCATGTAGGCCACGAGCGAGATCGCGGCGGTGGCGCCGATGGCCACAACTCCGGCGGCAGCGCTCCACTTTCGGCGGGTCCAGCAAACGGCTATCGCGCCGACGCCGAACGCGAGGAGCAGCACAGCGTTGTAATAAAGAGTCTGTACGGCGGCGAGCGCGAAAAGTCCCGCAATTGCGCACCGCAGCGGGGTCGGCTCCCGGATAAAGCGCCAAAGGAGCGCCACCGTCAGGAAAATGAGCAGAATCCCGAAGCCATACGCCCGCGCGCTCGGTCCCCACAGGATAAAACTGGGGCAGAGCCCGAACAGCACGAGGGAGACCAGCGGGGGTGATCGGTTGATCGACCGCGCGACTATCCAGAGCGCGGCGGTGACGCCCACTCCGACCGCGAACCCGAGCGCCCGGAACGCAGCGTCGTTAGACGGCCCGACGATCGCTGAGTAGACGCGAATGATTCCGATCCACAGCAGCGGAAACGAGTCGAACTGGAGATTCCTCCAGACTTCGCTCATCGTCGGCATAGTCGCGAGCGCCACGGTGTTGGCTTCGTCGCGCCAGAGTGGACCCGCGCTCGCAGCAGCAACGCCCTGCAACCAGATCGCCCCAATGGTAAGCAGCGCCGCGACCGCAGCTTCCGCCCGGTCGATACGCGATTTCACCTACGCGCTAGCCCGCAACTTCTCGGCGACGACTACCGCCTGAACGAACAGATCGCGCGGACCAAACGAATAGTCGACCATTCTGAAACCCGCGTCCCTCAGCAGCGAGCGCGCCCATTCCTGAGATCTGAGAAGCGACACTTCCGGTGGATGGAGCCTGGTCGGCTTTCCCATCACGTCGTTGAGCAGCCAGTGAGCCGTCCTGAGAACCGCTACGCTGGTGGCACGCGAATGAGGCCAGAAGATCACCAGCTTGCCTTCCGGCTTCAGCACACGGTGGAACTGGGCAAGAAGCATTGAAATCTCCCCCCGGTCGAAATGCTCCACCACGCCGAGATTGTATACGCCGTCAAATACTTCAGCAGGGAACGGAAGTGCCAGAATGCTCGCCTGCTTCACCGCAAAGGCCGCGGGATTGTTTCGCTGGTAGACGTGAAGGGCGGATGGGGAAATGTCGATCGCCGTCACCTGCATACGGCCGTGAAGGCTCTCGTCGACCTGCCCGCTTCCACAGCCCGCGTGCAACAGCTTCGCTCCATCGCTGAAAGTCCGCGCGATGTGTCGCTCCAGTTGTCGCTTGATCACTGCGACACGGTACCCTCTCGCGATGAACTCGTACACCATCGTGCTCGGCTGCTCCTGCTTGTCCCAGTAGGCGTTCCAGCCCTGCGGATCGACCAGCGATGGGTCCACGTTCGTGAAAGGCCTGGTCATGCGGAACCGTGAAGGGTTGGCGACACTTCCCGCCCAAAGGGACAGCAGCTGACTGGCACTGCGCCCGGCCTCACGCCAGCTCATCTTGGAGCTTCCATAGGTGCGTGCGGGAAGCACGATCGGAAATTCTCTCACGGAAAATCCGTTTCGCACCAGCAGGAACATGCTCTCGAAGAAAAAGGCATATCCGCGCGCCTTGACGAGGTCGAAGAGCTCCCGCGGAATTCTGCGCAGATCGTAACCGCGGAGCGCTCCAGTGGCGTCGAACTGAATGCCGAGCAACCGCTTCGTCATCAGGTGGCCGAGGCCCGTCAGTGATTTCCGCATCAGATTCCAGCCAGGCAGGCTGTCCTCGAGCATATAACGCGAACCGGCGACGAGATCATTGCCGTCGCACAACTGCATCACGCGCGCAACATCGGCGGGCGTGTGGGTGAAATCGCAATCGAGAGTTATCAGCCGGTCGTAGCCGTGGTCGTACGCCCACCGGATGCCGTCAATGTGCGCGCTACCGATTCCAAGCTTTCCGGATCGGTGAATGACTTCCAGCCGCAGTGGCTCTGCCGCCAGCCGGTCGAGAATACCGCCCGTACCGTCGGGCGAATTGTCGTCCATGAACAACAGGTCGGCGTCGAGACCCAGGGCAGCGAGTTGCCTGACCATGTTTTCGACATTGTCCCGCTCGTTGTAAGTGGGAACGAAGATGAGCGTCTTAAGCGGCATGAACCCCACGCTCAGCGTCGACGAGAATCTCGACCATCCGACGGAAGCCGATGGTTGGACGCCATCCTGTCTGCTCCCGGAGTCGAGTAGCATCTCCAACGCGCAACGTCGAGCGGCGGGTTAACAGCATCGGCCGTTCTTCGACGTGCAGCCGCCAGTCGAGCCCGAGACGATCGAAAGCGATCTCCACGAATTCCTGAACCGAATGTGTTTCACCCGTCGCGACGATGTAATCATCCGACCGCGGCTGGCGAACGATCCGGATCATGGCGTCGATCACATCCGGCGCGTATCCCCAGTCGACCTGAGCCGAAAGATTGCCGATTACGAGCTTGTCGCGTCCGCCAGCAGCGATGTTAGTCGCTGCCCGAACGATCTTCCGGGACACGAAATTCTCCCGCCTTATCGGAGATTCGTGGTTGTAGAGCAATCCGGCCGACACGCGTACGCCATGACGTTCGCGATAGTAGCGACAGACCTGAACCCCCGCCACTTTAGTGATTCCGTAGATGCATCGTGGCTGGAATGGAGTGCTTTCGTCCTGGGGACTCGCCTCCGCATCCCCGAAGACCAGCGATGAAGCGGCATAGAATACGCTCGCATGCGGGAGCAGTTCCTTCAGGACGTCCAGGAAGTTCACGAGTCCGGTGACGTGTACGCTCAGGCTTTCCTCGAGGAGCGTCGCGTCATCGGCTTTGACAGCATCCTCCGATGCCTGGTGCACTGCGGCCAGATAGTATATCTCCGAGGGACGCCACTTTTCGAGCAACGATCTCACATCGGTGCGTGAGTGAACGCCCACCGGTTTGAACTCGTTGCCGCCCCCACCGCGAATTGAATTTCTGGCAAGTCCGAGCGCCGGAACACCATCGCCGGTAAGCCGATCATAGAGCAGGGACCCGTCCTGCCCATCGCTTCCCACGATCAAGGCACGCTTCATTCTTGCCGAGCGTCTACAGTTTCAATCGCCGGCAATGGAAAAATCATCCTGCCGCCTCGCTCCAGGAATGCCCGTTCACGTTCGACAAGATTGGCTCTGAAATGCCAGGGCAGAACGAGCAGATAGTCCGGGTTCATAGCGTGGGCTTCCGCCTCGGAAATGATCGGAATGCCGGACCCAGGTGTGAAGCAGCCATACTTGTCCTCATTGACCTCCGCGATATATGGCAGACGATCCGGGCCAATGTCGCAATACTGCAACAGGACATTTCCCTTCGTCGAAGCGCCGTAGCCCAGCACGGTGCTGCCTTCCGAGCAGAGGCGATCCAGCATGGTTCCAAGCTGCTCGCGGTGGCGGGAGACGCGTTCAGCGAACCGCTCGAACGGCGCGGAGGTGTCGAGACGTCCCTTCGCTTCCGAGGCTCGCACGCGCTCTATCGCATCCTCCCGAGGCCGCAATCCGGAATCCGGCTTGGCGGCGGTCACCCCGAAGCTGCCTCCGTTAACGTCGTTCAACTCGACATCGATGATCACAAGGCCGCACTTGTCCAGCATCCACTCGATCTGGCGGAGTGCATAGTACTCCAGATGCTCGTGGCAAATCGTATCGTATGCCGTCTGCGCGAGCATTGCCGGCATGTAGCTCTGCTCGAAATGCCATATCCCCGAATCATCCAGGATGTCCGCTACCTGCTCGACGAAGTTCAGCGGCGTGTCAAGGTCGTAAAACATGGCGATGGAGGTGATTATCTTCGCCTTCCGGCTACCGAAATGCTGTCGGAAGACGTCAGCCGAAAAAAACTCCGGGATGGCATGCGTGCCGGGAGGGTAAAACCGCCCGAACCTCGCGATCGTTGGATCCCTGCCCACGCGCGTCAGCCATTCCGGATAGGATGAGAGCGTCGTTCCGTCGTTGCTGCCTATGTCCAGCACCATGTCGTCATCGTCGAGGGGCACGATGGAAGAGAGTGCGTCCACTTTCCCGCGAAGATGACCGACCATCGAGCGATTCAGCGATGAACGGTAACCGTAGTCTGAGCCATACAACTCGGTAGAGTCGTAGGAGTGTCGCAGCTGAACCAGCCCACATGCATCGTCGCCCCCGTGACACCTGACAAGCTGAAGGGGACCACGAGTGACCTGCTGGTCCCGGTATCGCGGAAATACTCCAGTCAGAGTTTGTTCGCCGAGATCAAGCGTAGGCACGAGTTCCGCGTTGCCGCAGATACGACATGACTCTACGGTTCGGAAAGTCGACATGGGGCTAAGGTAGAACGGCATTGCAGCCTGCGCCAGAAATTCTCGCGTGACGCAGTTCAGGCGTTGTCTTATTCCTCTGCGTGACCTGTGAAGTGACTGCGTACGACAGCCGCGACTCGGTCGCGCGCGTCGACATCCATCTCTGGATAGCATGGCAGAAACACGAGGCCGTTCACCATCGAGGTCGCGCGCGACCCGCCGATCGCGACAACGTTGGACGCTCCGTGCGCATCAAAACCCGCGCGCGCCAAATCGGTCCGAAGCCTGTCCGGGTTCTGCACGGACACCGGGACGAGCCAATGGCTGTGGAGCGGTTGGCGATGCCCGATGCACGTGAGGCCTGATCCGCCGAGATGGGCGATGCCTGCCAGCATCCGTTCGCCGGCTACCTTTCGCCTGGCGAGGCGAAGACCGTCCTCATGAGTCAATCGCCAGGCAAGCATCGCCAGGAGGGGTGTGCAAGGCTGCTGCCGTACCGCGCGAAGCAGCGCTGCGGCCCCGGCGCTGCCGAATCCTCGCGTCATTTTTCGCAACACCGCCCCGCTGGATGAATTCGCCGCCACGCAAACGCGTGAGAACAAACCGTACACGAGCGGATGCTGTAACGGCAGCAGCACGAATGCTTTCGCGACTTTAACGGCGTAGCTCGA
>JALYOO010000355.1 GCA_030856845.1 Gemmatimonadota bacterium | reverse complement strand
GTGATGGGTCGGGAAGGTCGGAATAGATATTCGCTCCTCCAGCGATCTCGACCAGCTCGTGCATGTAGCTGCCGCGAGCGATTGTGATCAGCGGAGCATCCCAGATGTGCCAGAAGATGCGCCTTCGCGGCAATGACGCAGTTGCAGTTCGAACGCGCTCGATCGTTCGCGACACCGAATCCGAAACTGCGGCTCCCCGCACGCTGTCGCCGACAATCGCGCCCAGCAGTCGCGCCGCGCGATGAAAGTCGGCGATGTGATCGATTTTCAGCGCAAGTGTGCTGACTCCGGCGGCACGAAGCTGATTCGCTGCGGCTCTGTTGTCGTTGCTCGCATAAAGGATCACGAAATCAGGCCTCAGCCCGAGTACTGCTTCCACGTTTGGACGGATGCCTGGTCCGAGGTCTTTCGCCAGGCGCGCCGAGTCCGGGCTCAGGTCCCAGTGCGTGCGCCCAACCAGCCGGCTACCCGCGCCGAGCGCAAAGAGAAGCTCGACTATCGGGGGATTGAGGGAGACTATCCGCTGCGGTGCGGAGCGCACGTTGACAGAGTGACCGAAGTCGTCGAGTGCCGGAGCGCGGACCGATTCGCTTTTTGCGCAGGCGATCAGGGCGACGGTGGCGACTGCGAGACGGCGGAAACGCAAATGGCATCCTCTTCAGAAGAGAATGCCCGCAACGTCAAAGCGCCGGTGGAGACGCTTTGGACGCCACCAGCCCCTCCCCCGAGGTTCTGAAACAGTGGCGCGAGCGAGAGTCGTCTCCTGGCTCCGGGCCGCGACGCTCACCTTCCCGGCCGTACAGAGCCAGTGGTGCTACGAGCGCGCGTTATTATGCCCGATACAGTGGCGGGGCCGCACCGGCGTTACACCGGTTTCCGGGGCTCCGTTCGCAATCGATTGTTCCGAAGCTTAGCGGCGGGCGAGCGCTCGAGCAAGCGCGAACACCATTGCCGCGCCGATGAGGATCGTCAAACCCGCGAGATAGCGTCGGTCGACACTGGTGCGCACCGCCGCGGGCAGTTCGATGACCGATAGCGTGTTCGCGGGAACGTCCGAGGAAAGAAACCGACGGAAGGTGCGTCGCTCGAGGGACACGGGCTCTACCTCCTTGAGGCTCGGTCCGGTCACCGTCCCCTTCTGCTCCTCGATGAGCACCTCGAAAACCTGCGTCGGTCTGTCGATCGGCACGTTAAGAGGAAACGATGCCGCAGGAAGATCGTAAGTGAATGCCACCTGCTTGAGACCGGGCGCGATGGGAGCGAAGACTGACGCCCGGCCATTTGTAAACTGAAGTGCCGAAGCGGGCACGTCTCCCTCGGTAACGCGAAACCCGCGCGCACCACGGGGCAGCACCGCGCTCCACACGGCACCGACAGGGCTTTCACTCGATGCCACCCGAGTTACCGAGCTGTCGTTCGCCAGCTCGTAAACTTCGGTCACCGAACGCATGGCGTTGGCGTCCACTGCCGACACGACGACGTGATGGCCTCGAATGCTGATCGGCACCGAGCGCGATGTCGTGTCAAACACTGCGATCTCGGCCTCGTCCCCTTTCACGAGTGCGTGGTGCAACGGCGGCGTGAAGTAGGCGATGCCGCCGTATGAAGCCGCGGCAAAGTAGATCGCGTCCGCATCGCCCGTTCGCCGATAGCGAAATCCATACGTACCCCTGGCGTCGGAGCGCACCGAGTCGAGAGGCGCCGCGCGGTCCTTTCCGACGCGATGAAGCACGACCCACACACTCGGCACTGGCTCCATTCGCGTTGCACCGGGGCGAACGACTTGACCGTTCACACGCTGCTCGGATGTGTCCTGCGGGGGCGCCGGCTCCTGCGCGAGGATGGCTCGCGCCATGAACAACAGCGCGAGACTAGATGTTGAACTTCCCAAAGTCTTCCGGACGCAGATTCTCGAGGTAGCTCTTGAGCTGGTCCGGAGTCATCTCATCAGTCGGTTCGCTGCTCGTTTCCGCCGGGGTGGAGTACGTCTCGCTCTCTTCCGAGCTGTCCTCGAACACGAGCGCGGTGAGCAGCGACTCCTGTGCGAAGATGGGAGCGGAAAATCGAAGGGCGATGGCGATGCTGTCAGACGGGCGCGCATCGATGTTGATCATCTGCTCATCGCGTCGGATGTGGAGCTCCGCGAAATACGTGCGGTTCTCAACCCTCGTGATCTGGATGCGGCGAAGGGTGCCGCCAAGACCGGTGATGAGGGTCTTGCAGAGATCGTGTGTGAGAGGTCTTTCGCGTCGCAGCTTGCTCATCTCGACGACGATGGACTCAGCTTCGGGTTGCCCGATCCAGATTGGAAGCAGGCGCTCTCCGTTCTTTTCGCGGAGGATCACTACGTAGGAATTGTTGGAGCGGTCGAGCCCGAGCCGCATCACTTCGACTTCAACGAGCTGCATCTGGAAAATGTAACTCCGGGGGTTGAAGCGGGCGCGACGAAACTTTTTCGATGCGCCGATGGTCGGTAAGGAGAACCGAGGGGTTGACATGCGTGCTGATGGAACTAACCAGAAAGCTATTTCGCCGAAGAGCTGTAGCCGAACGGCTCGAAGAACGGCATGACCGCCTCGTCGGGCGCTTCGAGATCCGCGGCGAGGACAGCCAGTCCGAACTCGCCTTTGTACAGACTGTGCTGATGCTCTGATGGCATCCTGCCATTTGTTGCAGCGCGATGTGCCAGAGTGCGCGCCCGATCCAGCCAGAGGGGATCGCCCGAGTGACGAAAAAAATTGAGCAACGCGTACGCACGACCGACAAGTCCGCAGCACAGGCTCGCGGAGGCGTCATTCGATTCCCAGCTGTTCCACGCAGCCTTTTCCGCCATCGCCAGCCATCGCGAGTCGCCAAACAGATCGTGCGCGAGCGACCACAGGAAGACTTGTCCGCAGCTTCCGTTGCACCAGCCCGCCATGGTGGCGGGATCACCGGCCGCATGGATCACCCACGGCCATTCAACGCCACGGCCTGCCGGCATTGCCAGAGCGGACAGTTCATCGAGACGCTGGAAGACGCCGCCTGGAATGTCACTGTTGGAGATGCGGTGCCACTGAAGCGTTGCGTAAAGGAATCCGGCCCAGCCGTGTGCGATGCCGAGGTGGTCGATATCGGCGTCTTCAACGCCTGGCTTGCTGTCGAGCACGTTCCACAGATCAGAGACGGAGGCGTCGCCGAATTCGCGAAGAGCGGTCCAGTCTCCGGGAAGACCGAACGCCGCATCGAGTAGGATCGCAGATCCCATGACTATGCCGGACTTGCCGAAGGTCAAATCGAGGCCGGTGACCGGCCGCGCAGCCGCCTTGATGAATTCGGAGGTCGCTTCAACCTGCTCCGGCAGATTGCCTGCCGCTCGTGCAATGAGTGCGCATGTCGCGTGGGTACCGCTGGCTGTGTGGTAGGGCGAACCGTGCCCGACGATCTTTGGCGTAATCTCGAAATCCGCATTGTAAAACGCCCCGTCGCGGTCACTAC
>JALYOO010000340.1 GCA_030856845.1 Gemmatimonadota bacterium | reverse complement strand
GCTCGAGATCTCAGAGACACTTGCAACCGAACTCACACCTCTCTTCACGATACTGGCGCCGATCAATGAACAGATCGCAACTGCCGATCGCGAGCTTGCTTTACTCTGCAAGGAAGATCAGACAGTGGCTCTTCTTGCTACAGCGCCGGCGATCGGACCGGTCACCGCTGCTGCGGTGGTTTCCACCGTCGACGACATCACGCGGTTCAAGTCGGCGCATCAGTTTGAGGCGTTTCTTGGGCTTGTGCCGGGAGAGCGGAGCTCGGGTGAGAAGCGACGGATTGGCAGGATCACCAAGGCCGGCAACTCAAGAGTGCGCTATCTCCTGGTCGAAGCAGCATGGCGAATCATGCGATCGAAATCAGAGGAGACCGCGGCACTTCGTGCGTGGTCCGGTCAGATCGCAGCGAGGCGCGGGAATCGGGTCGCAGTAGTTGCGCTTGCTAGAAGGCTGGCCGGAGTTCTCTACGCGATGTGGCGAGACGGAAAGTCGTACGACTCATCGATGCAAAAAATGCCAAAGGCAGAACTGGCGCGAGCCGGTTAGTACGATAGCAGCACTGAGGGCGCGTCAGAGATCGAGATGACTGTAAGGAACGGCGAGCGCGTTGCGGCATATGGCCTCAGGTGAGAGCCGATAGCTAGTTAGCGCCGTCCGTTTCATCGAAAACCAAATGCGCCGGGACCAGCGTGTTCCTCTATAGAGCGCGAACAGAAGGCTGAGCAGCAAGTCGAGATCTGCGTGAACAACCGAACTACAAAGACAACGTCAAAAGCAATCAGCTCTTGACGCGGGGCGCCGCTTCACAGAATGCCGCAAGCGAATCATACAATTGCGAGCGCAGCAAGCAACCTTAGATCGCTTGTCGGCATCAGCGAGCGTTATGGCTCAGCGACGCTGCTGCCAGACCTGCGGATTTCGGTGCCCATGGAGGACCGCGATTACCGAGATGTGGCGAGGCAGGACGACAAAGTAGACCACGTACGGGAATCGACGCACGAGCGCCATGCGAATATCGTCACATTTGACAGGAAACCGTTGCGGGCCCTTCTCGATCGCCGCATAGGCAGCGCCGACTTCATCTGAGAACTCCACACCGAGGCCGACGCGGTGCAACTCATACCACTGGAACGCCGCGGCGACGTCCGCCTTCGCGGCCTGTCGAACAAACAAGCGCGGCGTCATGCGCCACGCTTTTTCAACTCCTGAATCGTCTGGCGCCACGGTTCGCCAGGATCGCCGTCGGCCGCGAACTCAGCTCGCCGCGCTCGGAGCAGGTCCACATCCGCCGCCGATGGTCCAATCGAGACGGGATCGAGACTATCCCAGAGCTGCTCCGCGAGCTGAATACGCTGCTCGGGCGTCAGGTGACTGAAATCAATAACTGGGGTGGCCATATCGAAGTATCGGCGGTGTAACTGTTCTGATCAAGATGTCTGATGAGCCAATGTGTTGAGCCATAACGCCTGCTTCTGCTGCGAGCGTTCACATAATCGCGAGCGCAGCGAGCTTCCGTAACCGCTCGGGCGCCGGCCCAATAGTGGCCGACGTTCTTAAATACCGACAAAGGCAAGGCTTAGGCGAGCCGGCCAACAGTTGCTCGGGATTAGACTGCAGGCGTACGCTGCGTAATCTCCGCGACTCTCCAATTTCCGGAGAGCATATTCTTCGCATGTGCGTCGCATCCCTGCGGCAAGTTCAGCAAGCACACGACGGGTGCCGCCGCAACCGAAGCCGGTCTCGTCACACTCCGATCGGATGCCACGTGGTCTTGAGCTCGACGAAGTCCTTGATGTCGTAGACACTTTGCGCCGAATCCGAATTCCAGTCCAGTTTCTCTTCCGCTTTCCTGGTCTTTACGCGCTTCACCGAATCCGCGGCAGCAAGCGCGAGCTCCTTCCTCTCCTCAGCTCCGACGACAGCTGACACTCCGCGAATGTGAGTGTGCGTCGCAAACGTGGGCAGCAGCTCGCGCCTGAAGCCCGTGATGAGATTCACAACGCCTCCGGGCAAATCGGAAGTCGCCAGCATCTCCCCAAGCACGATGGCCGGATACGGCCGGGTCTCCGACGCCAGCGCAATCACAGTATTTCCCGAGACGATGACGGGCGAGATTTGCGATATCAAACCGAGCAAGGGATCAGCATCCGCCGCGATTACACCGATGATCCCCATCGGCTCAGGCACCGTGAAGTTGAAGAACGGCCCCGCAACGGGATTGGTATTCCCGACAACCTGCGCGTACTTGTCCGCCCAACCGGCGTAGTAGATCAACCTGTCAACCGTCGCTGCAACTTCCTTCTCCGCATCACCACGCGAAATGCCCGATACACCAAGCGCCTCGGCCATCTCCAATGAGCGCGCTTCAATCATCTCACCAAGCCGATACAAGATCTGCCCGCGATTGTACGGCGTGCGCTTCGCCCAATCCGGCCCCGCCTTCGCCGCGGCCTCTACCGCATTCCGAATGTCCTTCCGCGTACACTGGGGAATGTTCGCGAAGAACTTGCCGTCCTTCTTCCCATCCTCAAAGATGGGAAACACCCGCCCGCTCTCGGAGCGAATGAACGCACCACCCACGTAAACCTTGGGGGTCTTGGTGATTGGTAATCTATGGGCTCCCATCTATCAGCCCAGTTTCACATAATCGAGCAGCCCCTGCCTTCCCCCTTCCCTGCCGAAGCCTGACTCCTTGTATCCACCGAACGGCGACGACGGATCGAACTTGTTGAACGTGTTCGCCCACACCACGCCGGCCTTCAATTCGGTCGACATCTTGAGAATCCGCGAACCCTTGTCGGTCCACACACCTGCCGACAACCCATACACGGTGTTGTTCGCCTTCTCGACCGCCTCTTCAAGGGTCCGGAAGGTCAGCACTGAAAGAACAGGCCCGAAGATCTCCTCCTTCGCAATCCGATGACTCTGCGTAACTCCAGTAAACACGGTGGGCTTGAACCAGAACCCGTTTCCCGGAAGGCTGCACGACGCTGACTGATACATCTGCGCACCACCTGTCACCCCCGACTCGACGAGCTCGGTGATCCGATCGAGCTGCGCACGCGAATTGATCGCACCGATATCGGTGTTCTTGTCGAGCGGATCCCCAACTCGCAACACGTCGATACGATTGCGCAGCTTCGCCACGAATGGCTCGTAAATCGACTCCTGCACCAGCAGCCGCGAACCAGCACAGCACACATGCCCCTGATTGAAGAAGATGCCGTTCACCACTCCTTCCACCGCCTGGTCGATCGGCGAATCGTCGAACACGATGTTAGCCGCCTTCCCGCCAAGCTCCATTGTCATCTTCTTGTCGGTGCCGGCGATCTGTTTCATGATCCGCTTACCAACCGCGGTCGAGCCGGTGAACGCGACCTTTGCCGCCAAGGGATGGCCCATCACCGCCGCGCCGGTCTCCCCGGCACCAGTGACAAAATTCACCACCCCCGGCGGCAATTCGGCCTCATTCAACAGCTCCGCAAACTTCATCGCACTCACCGACGTCGTCTCGGCGGGCTTCAAGACAATCGTGTTTCCCATCGCCAGCGCCGGCGCAAGCTTCCACGAGAGCATCAGCAAAGGGAAGTTCCACGGAATCACCTGGCCGATCACTCCGAGCGGATGCACCTCCACGCCCGGGATCGCGTACTCGATCTTGTCGGCCCATCCGGCATGATAGAAGAAATGAGCGGCGGCCATTGGCACGTCGAAGTCGCGTGACTCCTTGATTGGCTTGCCGCCATCGATAGTCTCCGCAACGGCGAACTCACGCGCACGATCCTGAAGGAGGCGCGCTATTCTATAGATGTACTTGCCGCGCTCCTTGCCGGACATCTTCTCCCACACATTGTCGTACGCGTTCCGTGCCGCCTGATACGCCGCATCCACATCCTCGGCGTTCGCGTGCGCGATGCGCGACACGACTTTCTCCGTCGCCGGATTGATGGAGTCGAAGTATTTCCCCGATCGAGGCTCGACGAACTTGCCGCCGATGTACAACTCGTACTGTGGCTTGATCTTCGGATCCGCGGTCTCGGGCGCCGGATCGTACTCCCACAGATCGCCGAAGATGAGCTGCGGTATGGGTTGGCGGCTGCCATGCCTCGATCCATTCTTCGAGATCTGCCGCGAGCCCGCGCCTTTCTCGACCGCGGGTTTCGGGATCGATTTAGTCGTGCCCATTGATCGCTCTATGTCGTGCCCGGACGGATTCAGTCCTGCCCATCAGTAACTCTCCGCCGATTCAGTGAAATAGTAGGGTGCCTGATACGCACCGGTCTTCTCCTTCTCGATCTGCCGGAGAAGATCATTAAGCAGCGAGCTCGCACCAAACCGATAGCGACTGGAGTTGAGCCAGGCGTCACCCAGCGTCTCCTTCACCGCAACGAGATAGTGCAGCGCCTGCTTCGCGTTCTTGATTCCACCGGCGGGCTTCATGCCGATCGCGGTCCCGGTCTCCATATAGAAGTCACGAATCGCTTCGAGCATCACCTGGGTGTTGCCGAGTGTCGCGGAGCCCGACGCCTTGCCGGTCGAGGTCTTGATGAAGTCGCCCTCGCGAATCACGCGCATCGCTAGGAACGACGCCGCGCGAATCTTGTCATAACTCTCCAGCTCGGCCACTTCGAGAATCACCTTGAGCGTCGAATCGCCACACGCTTCGACGACGGATGCGATCTCGTCCTGTACCTGACCGAAATCGCCGGAGAGGAACGCGCCGCGGTTGATCACCATGTCGACTTCGTCAGCGCCATCGGCAACCGCCTGCTTCACTTCGACGAGACGCACCTTGAGCGGAGTCTGCCCAGCGGGAAATCCCGTGGCGACAGATGCAACCTTGATCGGCGTGTCTGACAGCCACTTCCGCGCATGCTTCACCATCGACGGATAGATGCAAACGGCGGCCACCGGCGGGACGTCCGGATCAAAGCTCGGATGGCGCGCCTTCTGGCAGAGCGATGCGACCTTGCCGGGCGTGTCCTTTCCCTCGAGGGTCGTCAGGTCCACCATCGACACCGCGGTGGTGAGGCCCCACAGCTTGGATTTCTTCTTGATGCTGCGCGTCTGGAACTTGGCGACGCGCTCCTCTATCCCGACCTGATCGACGGGGCATACATCCTCGAAAAGACCCCTGAAAGCCGCTTTCGGTGTCGTAGCCATTCTGGTTGTAATATCACGGGTGCCGCGGACCGTCGCCACTATAGAGTTGCTTCCTCAGAGTTGACTCGCGGCATCGCTCAGCCAGGCTCGTGTTTGATGTACCTGAGCTGTCACACTGAATGCGCCGATGACAGGAATTGAATCAATCGGCATGATTCAAACGGCCCGCAGCAGAATTAGTTTGACGACAATCACTATTAACCGCATCGACAATGTATGGATTGATTGGAAGGATGACCGCGGCTCCCGCACAGCGCGACGCGCTGGTTGAAATACTGCTCGACGGCGTAACCGCAATGCCGGGATGCCTCAGCTACATCGTGGCGACGGACCCGGAGGATGACAACGCGATCTGGATCACCGAGGTATGGGACAGCAAGGAGAGTCATGAAGGCTCCCTGCTGCTCCCGTCAGTGAAAGAGGCTATCTCGAAGGCGATGCCGTTGATAGCCGGCTTCGAAAAGGGCACGGTGACGAATCCGGTCGGCGGACACGGTCTGAACACCCACAGCTAGAACGACTACCCTTTCGCGGCACAATGTCGTCACATCACCGTGAGGGACTTGCTGCGACAGATACAACCTGGCTCGTGGCGTGCCGAATCGGAGGCCACGTTCCGAGGATGTAGTCGCCGGGGGGGAAGTCGATCGTCGTCGTGACGACTGCGTTAGGCGGGACGCTTCCAAGACCGCCCCACGGAATGCCGGGGCCTTCGTCTGCAGACTGCGACAGAAACTCCCTTCCCGTAACGCCGGACGGCACCTTCTGAAACTTGAACTCGTACTCCTTGTCGGTTGTGTTCTCGACTCGAATTACGCGCGTTCCCGCCAGGACAGTGCGTGAAAGTTCAACTGTGCCTTCCCCGCTGATGCGCGCGACGACGTCCGCTCGTGGCCGTGGCAGGTGTCGGGTCGCCGATCGGACGACCGTGAGCGAGCGCGACATGCCGTTGAGAAAGTGGTAGCGCGCTTTGTCCGCCCGCGCTGAACCGATGTAGCAGACGAGCACATAGTTTCCGGGCGTCAGATCGAGCGTGGCATTCGACGTCCTCGGCGGCAGCGCGAACGAAGGGCCGCCGAGGTGCTTCGCCCATGGGGTCGTTCGCTCTTCTGCCTGAGCCGCGCGATAGAGATCAGCCATCGTCTTGCCCGGGTCCAACCGCACCACCCAGAGCATGTGGGCTCCCCGCGTGTTATCACCCTTGTCGGCGACCAAGTCGCGACCCTTGGCACCGCTGGCCAGCCTCTCGACAACAAGTCCAACCTGTCGCAGGCGGAAAGTGGTCAGGCCTTCCGGAATGGTATCGGGCGCCTTGAAGTAGAACTCGCCCGCGCTGACATCGACTACGCGGCCCGGAAGAGAGGCGGCAGCCCTGATGGGAGAAGCCGCCGCAGCCCGCGCCTGCCCTGAAATTCGACCAGGGCTGGAAACTGTCAACAAGGAAACAGCCACGGGAAGGCCGCGCATCGCGATGTGTGCAAACGAAGTTGGCATTTGCGAAGTATCACCCGTGGATGACAGGGACGCCACCGTTGCGGCGGCGGACCGACATCACCCCTTCGACGCGTAGAGGCGCCGGATAAGCAGGATCTGCCCGGCGTGGTACACGTCGTGAAGGGCGAGCCCCGCGACTTCGTCGCGAAGTGTGAACCACTTTCCCTTTCGTGACTCGTCGAGCCGGCCAGCCGGGATCGCCTCGAGCGCAGTGATAAGTCGGGCATGAGAGGCGTCGAGGAGCACGCGATCGCGGGTCCACCCATCGCCATCGGCCAGACTACTAT
>JALYOO010000334.1 GCA_030856845.1 Gemmatimonadota bacterium | reverse complement strand
CTTCACCTTCCTGATCAGCGCGTCGTTCTTTTCCATGAACGTCGCCAGCCGCATCAGGATGGTGTCCAGAATACCACCGGCCTCACCCGCTGCCACCATGTTCACGTACAGGCTGCTGAACGCCTGGGGATGCTTTCCCATCGCGTCCGCGACCGTGTTGCCCGACTCGACGTCGAAGACGACTTTCCGCGTGATCTCCGACAGCGTCTTGTTCTGACTCTGCTCGGCGAGAATCGTCATCGCCTGCACCAGCGGAAGTCCGGCGTTGATCATCGTGCTGAACTGGCGCGTGAAGATGACGATATCGCGCATCTTGATGTGACCGCGCTTCGGCTTCTTGGGTATCGCTTCATCTATCTTGACGACATTCAGCCGCTGCCGGCGAAGCTGCGCGATGACATGGTCGCGCGAGGCGGCCTCGAGCGTAGCAGTACGCATCTCGCCTTGAAACGAGCGGGCAGTGTATGTAAACGTGGCCATTGCCTTATCTCCGTAACGTCAGGTTTGTACGCCGTGCGCGTTGCACGGTCCCGCCGGCCGTCGCATTCCCCGCGGCAACTTCGGCACTACCTGCGGTTGCTTACGCCGCCGCCGACGATCTGGCGCGATTGGTTGGACGCCTTGTCGCCCGTAGCGGCAGGATCCTTCCCGATCATTCGCAGGAACTCGTCCTGCGACCCGGTGACTCTCAGCGCCTCTTCGACGGTGATCTCGCGCCCCATGTACAGCGCGTACAGCGCGTCGTTGAGGGTCTGCATACCGAACTTCTTTCCCGACTGCATCGACGAGTAAATCTGGTGCACCTTGTCATCCCGGATCAGCGCGCGAATGGCCGGAGTGACGACGAGGACCTCCGCCGCCATCGCCCTTCCGCGACCACTCGCCCGTGGTACGAGGGTCTGCGTAACAATCCCCTCCAGCACGAACGCCAGCTGCGCCCGCACCTGTGCCTGCTGGTGCGCCGGGAATACATCGATGATCCGGTTGATGGCTTCAGGCGCCGAGTTGGTATGCAGCGTAGCGAATGCAAGGTGGCCGGTCTCGGCGATGGTCAACGCTGCCTGAATTGTCTCCAGGTCACGCAATTCGCCGATGAGCATGACATCGGGATCCTCGCGGAGTGCGTACTTGAGCGCGTTCGCGAACGACTTCGTATCGGTGCCCACCTCCCGCTGATTGATCAGACATCCCTGGTGCTTGTGGATGAACTCGATCGGATCTTCGACGGTGATGATGTGCCCTTTCCGCTCGCGATTGATCTTGTCGATCATCGCCGCCAGCGTGGTGGACTTACCCGAGCCCGTCGGACCGGTGACGAGCACCAGTCCCCGCGGCTTCTCGGCCATTTTCGCGATCGGGGCGGGCAGGCCAAGATCGTTGAACGTCTTGATGGAGAAAGGAATCTGGCGGACGACCATCGAGACACACCCGCGCTGCCGGAAGCAGTTGCCGCGAAAGCGCGCAAGGCTGGCGATGCCAAATGAGAAGTCGAGCTCGTCTTCCATCTCGAACCGCTTCTTCTGATTCTCCGTCAGCACGGAATACGCGAGCTGGAGCGTGTCCTTCGGCGCGAGCACGCCGCCGGTACGCGCGCTCGTTATCTCGCCGTCGATGCGGAGCTTCGGGCATTCTCCAGCGACGATGTGCAAGTCGGACGCGCCAAGTGATACCATCTCCTCGAGAAGGGCTCGAAGATTGAGAGGCAGCGCCGCTGGCTGGCGCCCCGATATTGGGTGGGCCAGGGGCTGAGATGGGGTCCGCGGCTGAAGCGCCGGCGGCACACCGTTGCCATCGCTTGTAAGAATGGCCTGAAGGGGTTCGGTCATCGCGTGCTGTCTCCTCGTGGCGTCGGGATCGTGCCTGTCAAGACGAGCGTAGCGGAGCTACGCCACAGAACTAGATGCTCGTTTCCCTCACGACGTGGTCGAGCGTCGTGATGCCCTTGATGACCTTGCCAGCCGTCCATACGGAGCGTGAGCATCCCTTCCGCCACTGCCGCGGCTCCGATCTCTGTTGCCGCCACATTCTTCATGATCAGCTTTCTCAGCCCCGTCGTCATGTTCATCGTCTCGTAGAGACCCTGACGTCCCTTGAGCCCGGTCCCCTGGCACGCTTCGCAACCGCGGCCGCGGAAGAACGGCAGCTCGGCGATTGGAGTATCGAGAGTGACTTTCGCGATGTACGGCGCCGCGAACTTCGTGGCCCTCGGCTTCGCATCAGCGAGAGCGAGATCGCTGAACTTGAGCTCGCGGAGCGTCGTCTCGCCGCTCACCTTCGCCACCGCCAGCTCGGCTTCGTCCGGCATGAACTTCTCCGCGCATGTGGTGCAGATGCGCGGAACGAGGCGTTGGGCGACGATCAGATTGATGGCTGACGCGACATTGAACCCCTCGATTCCCATGTCGAGCAATCGCGTCACTGTCTCCGGCGCGGGAATTGGTGTGCAGCGTCGAGAGCACGAGGTGGCCGGTGAGCGCCGCCTTGATGGCGATGCTCGCTGTCTCGAGATCCCGGATCTCACCCGCCATGATGATGTTCGGATCCTGTCGTAGAAACGCTCGTGCGCGGCGGCGACGGTCATGCCGACGTCGGACCGCACCAGCACCTGGTTGATTCCGAATTACTGATACTCGACCGGATCCTCGGCGGTCATGATGTTGACGTGAATGTTGTTCACGCGTGACACGGCCGAGTAGAGCGTCGTGACCGAACTTCGTGATGTCCTTGAGCAGCGTCTCCATCTGCGCTTCATTCGACTCGTAGTAGCGCTCGATGGCGTTGCGTAGAGTGAACTCGCCCGCGATTACGGGGAAAATGTCGCAGCGGGTGATGAACTTGAGATCCTCGAGGACACTCGCGCCGGTCGGATCGACCATGGCGACGGTGAGCGTGCGACCCTCGCGCTTGAGGGGCAGCACGAGATGCTTGGTCGCCATCTCGCCGGGGATCATGCGTGCGACTCGCGGGTCGACCTCGAAGCTCGAGAGATCGACGGCGGGCATGCGGTGCTGGCGGGCAAGTATCTTCGTCAGCTCGGTTTCTTTCACATAGCCGAGTTTGACTAGGTTGTAGCCCAGCCGGGTACCATTTTCCCGTTGTTCCTCGAGCGCGTAATTGATCTGGTCGCGCGTGATCAGCCCTTCACGAATGAGCAGATCACCGATCCGCTCCGTGGTGACGGCAGGAGCTGTCAACTATCCTTATCCCCCCGGCGAGGCTTCCGCCTGCGTGTGGGGGTGGAAGAACCTGTGGCTTCTGCGGTGGAAGGACGCGGAAGGAGTGAAAAGGTTACCGTCGAATCGAGCTTCCTGGCGAGCGCCGGACCGATCCCTCGCACACGCTCGAGCTGCTCCAGTGAACCGAAAGGACCGAGGCTGTCACGGTCGGCGACAATGCGAGCAGCGAGCGCCGGACCGATGCCGCGCAGCGTCTCGATCTCCGGTGCGGTGGCGACGTCGAGATCGATAATTGCCGGCACCGCGGGCTGAGGCTTTTGCGCGCGCTTTCCCTTCCCCTTGCGCTTTCCGCGCTTCCGCACGGAATCGACGGTAGCAATCTGTCTCTCGAGAGCATCTCGCGTCTCTGCCGCCACCGGGGAATCGTTCGCCAGCGCCCGCACCGCTCGCGTCCCGCCGCCAAGTATGATGACGCCCGCAAAAAACAGCAGGGCCTTTCGTTCGCCCGGTGTGGCCATCCGCTGACACTAGCCTGCGATCGGCGACACTCCGTCACCGGTTCGTCCTCAACAGGATCGTTTCCGCCCCTCTACGACTGGGAACGGACGAGGGCGGATGAAACGGAATAGAAGCAAATGCAGTCTATTCTATTGCCGGACGAGTACCTGCTTTTAAGCACCTGCTTTTTGTACCTGTTTCCATCAGTGAACGTTCTTAAGTGCCCGCTTCGGCCAGATCCCTTAGCCGTACCTGATCCGCGCTAGTTCGCGTTATCCGCGATCAGGTGGTTCTCGGGCAGGAGAGATCAGCGCAGCAGTGCTTCGGCGACCTCGCCTACAATAGATAGGGACCGCGCGGAGATCTTGTCGATCGTATCCGTCGGACGGTGATGATAGGGATACTCGAGATCGATCACGTCGATGACGCGCATGCCGGCCTGGATGAGCGGCAGGTGGTCGTCGGTGATACCGAAGCCGTACGGTGGAGCCCGTACGAAAACATCGTCGTGCCCCAGTTCTGCCGCTGTCAGCCATACGCGCTCCACTACTTCCGGCGCGGCGTCGATCGAGTAGGGCTCTTTTTTTATCAGGAGGTCCGCGTCGCCGATCATGTCCCACAGTACGCCGAACATCGGCTTGTACCCGGGCTCCGGCGGGTGCGACGCGAAATAGGTCGAGCCGATCAGCGCATCCACAACGGGGGGACCAAAGCTTCCGTAATCCTCCCCATCGACGAAGAGGAGGTCGACTCCCGCTGGGGGCGGTACGCGCTTGAGCGCGTCGGCGAGGGCGACGAACAGCGCCACTCCGGAGGCACCATCGTTCGCGCCAGGAACGGGCAGCTGCCGCTCGCCAAGGTTGGTGCTGTTGTCGCTCACCGGCCGTGTGTCCCAGTGAGTGAGGTAAAGAATCCGGTTGGGCAGGCCGGGCCGAAAGCGCGCGAGAATGTTGCGCATCGGCAGCTGCTTTCCATCTGCGGTGGTGTGCGTCCAGCTTTGCACGATCACGGTGTCCGCGCGTGCGCGCATCTCGGTGATGATCCAGTCGCCAGCACGCTGCGCACCTGGCGTGCCCGGAACGCGGGGCCCGAATTGCATTTGCGCCTGCGCGTACC
>JALYOO010000321.1 GCA_030856845.1 Gemmatimonadota bacterium | reverse complement strand
ACCGCGCACAGCGCGGCCACTCGCTGCGCTGCATTGTCGCGGGCTGCGGGAAGCGACGGCCATTCCATTCGCATGTCCATCGTACCGACCCTGTGCGGATCCTCGGCGAATGTCCATTTCACCTCGATCGCAAGGTCATCCGCATTGAGATTCGCGTTGGTCGCCCACGACGCGAGCACGGAGTAGGTACAGAACGCCAGTGAGCTCGCCAGCATGTGAAACGGCGAGTAGAGCTGATCCGGCGACTCCGCCTCGATCGTCATCGGCCCGCCAGTCTGTTCGAGCCGGATCGACTCGTCGGAAAGCAGCGTGATCTTCATGCGGCTACCAGACTGGCGAGAATCATTCCGCGGCCGCGGGTTGCTGTTGAGTGAGGCAGTGGAGCGTACCGAGCCCCCATACCAGATCGACTGCGTGGATCCCCACCACCTCCCGTCCCGGAAACTCGCGCTCGATGATCGATAACGCCACGCGGTCCATCGGAGCGTTGAACGTAGGTACGATCACGACCCTGTTGGCGATGTAGAAGTTGGCGTAGCTCGCGGGCAGCCTCTGGCCATCCATGACGATTGCCCGCGGATACGGAAGCTTCACGATGCGCAGCGATTGAGTTCCGGCTGCGTGCTCGAGACGTCGCAGGTTGTCGACGGAGGATGCGTGGTTCGCATCGGATGCACTCTCTTCGAATGCAAGCAGCACGACGCCCGGAGCAGCGAAGCGGGCGATGTCGTCGATGTGGCCGTGCGTATCGTCACCCACGCACCCATTTCCCAGCCAGATCGTTTTCGTCACGCCGAGGTATTCGCCGAACGCCCGCTCGTAGTCGCTTCTCGACATTCCGGGATTCCGAACCTGCACATCGCTCAGCAGCCACTCTTCCGTCACAAGCAGGGTTCCCTCTCCGTCTGTCTCGATGCCGCCGCCTTCAAGCACCAGCCACTCGCCCCGATCGTCGGGGCGTGTTGCAATCGAGCGGCGCAGCGCTGTGATCTTCTCGATCTCCTCTCCGACTTTCTCGTCGGCGTCAAAATTGTCGTACTTGGACCACCCGTTAAACCGCCAGTTGATCAACTCGACGCGGCCTTTCTCCGACCAGACGAAAGTGGGCGCCGAATCGCGAAGCCATACGCGATCGGTTCGCACAACGTGAAGCCGGTAGCCTGACGGAGATACCGCATGAGCATTCAGAACTTCGACGGCCGCGTCACGAACGCGCTCGTCGTGACAGAGAATCTCCACTCTCTCGTGTGAGTGCAGCACGCGAACTATTTCCGCGTAGACCCACGGAATTGCTTCCATCTTGCCGGGCCAGTCAGGCTCGTGGTGCGGCCAGGCGATCCACGTTGCTTCGTGGCGCGCCCATTCCGCCGGCACCCTGCGTGTCGTGATGCGGTCCTTGTGGTGCGTGGCGGCCGGCGGGCTCGCCGCGCGCGTCGTGCTGGTCACCCGAGGTACCGGTTGAGAATCGGCGCGTAAGCATCGATGCGGCGATCACGGAGAAATGGCCAGTTGCGCCTCGTTTCCTCGATCAGCTTGCGATCGCACTCCGCCACCAACACAGCCGGCTGAGTGCCCGCCTCGGCGAGCATGCGGCCGAACGGATCGCTGATGAACGACTGCCCGAAAAATTCGATCCCGTTCGTGCCCGGTTCGTCTTCGTGTCCGACGCGGTTGGGAGAGGCAACAAAGACCCCGTTGGCGATCGCGTGCGCACGCTGCGTAGTTCGCCATGCATCCATCTGCGCCTGACCGAATTCCGCTTTCTCGTGGGGATGCCATCCGATCGCCGTCGGATAAAACAGGATCTCGGCGCCGAGCAGGGCGTTGATGCGCGCCGCCTCGGGATACCATTGGTCCCAGCAGATAAGCACGCCGATCTTCGCGTAACGGGTATTCCATACCCGGAACCCGCTCGCTCCGCGGTGATCACCGTCGTGAGACATGTGCGAATCACCCGGCGTGAAGTAGTACTTCTCGTTGAATAGCGGATCATCCGGGATGTGCATCTTTCGATACACGCCGAGCATCGTTCCGTCTGCGTCAACGACGGCGGCTGAGTTTCGGTAAACTCCCGCAGCCTGTCGCTCGAATATCGGAACGATGAGAACGACCTCGAGCTCGGCTGCCAGCTTTCTCATTCGCTCGACGGTCGGACCGGGAATCGGCTCCGCAAAGTCGAAGCGCTCGCTTTTCTGCGACTTGCAGAAGTATGGAGAGTTGAACAATTCCTGCAGGCAGACTATCTGCGCCCCTCGCGATGCGGCCTCCCGCACGCGTTCCTCGGCGCGGTCGACATTGACCTCCACGTCGGGAGTCACTGCCTCCTGAATCAGTCCAACCATCACCGGTGTAGTCATGATTCTGAAAGCTGGTAGGTTTAGCCGGGAGCAGGAAGTGGCGCGACCGGGCTACGCTCACTTTTTTCCAATTACACAATGACCACTGATTCGGGAGATAAAAACAACGAGCAGCAACCGCAGCCAAGCTGGCCCGAGACGTCGCAGCCGGGCACGTTCCACGCCGATCGTCGTGCACGCCGCAGCTCGAAGATGCATACAGCGTTTCGTGCCGTAAAAGCTCAACATTCCGCGGATCAGACGCGGATGGAAATTGTTGCAGGCGGCCTCACGAACTTCGCGAGCGGCACGTTCTTCTTCATGTTCCACGTGTTCGCCTTCGCGACCTGGATACTCTGGAACTCTGGACTCACTGGGCTTCCGGCGTTCGATCCCTATCCGTTCGGCTTGCTGACGATGATAGTGTCGCTGGAAGCGATCTTCCTGTCGATCTTCGTGTTGATGAGTCAGAATCGCGAGGCGAAGATCGGTGAGCTGCGAGAAGAGTTAACGCTTCAGGTAAACCTCCGGATCGAGGAAGAAGTGACAAAGACCCTCCACCTTGTAGCGGGGCTATACACCAGGTTGGGGCACACAGTGGGCGAGGATCCGGAGCTACAGGAGATGCTCAGGCCACTGGACCCGTCGCGCATGGAGCGCGAAGTGACCGATCAGATTCACGCGGCCATACCGCGGTTGCGAATGGGAAAGAAGGCAAAGGGCGCGACCTGAGCCGCGCCTAGCCGGGCACGAGCTGGCGAAGGACGTACGGCAAAATTCCGCCGTGCCGGTAGTAGCTCATCTCCTCTGGCGTGTCGATTCGAGCCAGCGCTGAAAACTCCTTTACTTCTCCCTCGTTCGACGTTGCCCGCACGGTCAGAGTTTCGCGGGGCCGCGTTTCATTGGACAATCCCGCTATCTCGATGGTCTCGAAGCCCGTGAGCCCGAGCGTTATCCGCGTTGCACCGTTGACCAGTTCCAGCGGGAGCACTCCCATCCCCACGAGGTTCGAGCGATGGATGCGCTCGAACGACTCGGCGATGACGGCGCGAACGCCCAGCAGCAACGTTCCTTTCGCCGCCCAGTCGCGGGAAGATCCGGTGCCGTATTCCTTGCCGGCGATGATGACGAGAGGAACACCGCGGCGCTGATACTCCATCGCCCCCTCAAACAAGCTGACGGGCTCCTCTCCCGGAGCGAACGATGTCCAGCCTCCTTCGGTGCCAGGCGCAAGCTCGTTGCGCAGGCGTATGTTGGCGAACGTCCCCCGCATCATCACTTCGTGATTGCCACGGCGCGCACCATAGGAGTTGAAGTCCGTCGTCTTTACACCCTGCGCAATGAGCCACTTGCCGGCAGGGCTCGCCGCGGGAATCGAGCCGGCGGGTGAGATGTGGTCCGTCGTGATGGAATCGCCGAGCATCGCGAGAACGCGCGCGCCGGAGATCTGCCGGACACCCGGAGGCGTCAATGTCATCCCGTCGAAGAATGGTGGATTCTTGACGTAGGTCGACGCTGCGTCCCACGCATAGAGGTCGCCCAGCGGCACCGGCAGGCCGCGCCACTGCTCGTCTCCGTGAAAAACGTTGGCGTACTGCGTTCTGAACATCTCTGCCTTCACAGACCGGAGAATCTCGTCTTCCACCTCCTTGGGCGCCGGCCAGATGTCTCGCAGAAAGACCGGCCCGTCCTCTCCGATCCCGAGCGGCTCGGTGTTGAAGTCGATATCCATGCGGCCGGCGAGTGCGTAAGCAACGACCAGGGGAGGCGAGGCCAGGTAGTTGAACCGCGTCAGCGGATTGATGCGTCCCTCGAAGTTCCTGTTCCCCGAGAGAACGGCGGCGACGACCAGCTTGTTCTCCTCCACTGCGTCGGCAATTGCCTGCGGGAGAGGCCCTGAATTGCCGATGCACGTGGTGCAGCCGTAGCCGACGACGTGGAAGCGCAGCTGCTCGAGAGCGTCGAGCACCCCCGCAGCGGTGAAGTAATCGGTGACGACTTTCGATCCTGGTGCAAGGCTCGTCTTTACCCACGGCTTCGTCTGCAGTCCCTTGTTCACCGCGTTGCGCGCGAGAAGGCCCGCAGCCAGCATGACACTCGGATTCGATGTATTGGTGCAGCTCGTTATCGCGGCGATCACGACTGCGCCATGCCGCAGGCCGAACGACTCTCCATTCATGGTGACCTGAACGGCCGAGTGCTGGCTTGCCTGTTCTTCGGACGATGTCGCGATTACAGTGGGAGAAAGTTGCGGCGAGGCGGCGACTGACATCGCCTGTTGTGCCGCCGCGAACCCGGCGACTGTGCCTGTTCTCTCGAGATCGGCGGTGAGTGCTTCGCGGAACAACTGCTTTGCGAGCTTGAGTGGAACTCTGTCCTGCGGACGCTTCGGGCCGGCGAGGCTTGGCTCGACGCTCGCCAGATCGAGCTCGAGCGCGTCGGAGAAAATCGGGTCGGGGGTGTCGTCGGTCCGGTAGAGACCCTGCACTTTCGCGTACGCCTCCACCAGCTGAACCTGCTGCTCGTCGCGTCCCGTAAACCGGAGATAGTTGATGCTCTCCGCGTCGATCGGAAAAAATCCCATCGTCGCTCCGTACTCGGGCGCCATGTTGGCGATGGTAGCGCGATCGGCGAGTGACAATGAAGACAGCCCCGCCCCGTAGAACTCGACAAACTTTCCGACGACTTTCTTCTGACGCAGCAGCTGTGTGACGGTGAGAACGAGGTCGGTTGCCGTCGCACCGGGAGGAAGCTTGCCGTAGAGCTTGAAGCCGACGACCTGCGGGATCAGCATCGACACCGGCTACCCGAGCATGGCGGCTTCGGCTTCGATTCCTCCCACACCCCAGCCAAGAACGCCGAGTCCGTTGATCATCGTTGTGTGAGAATCGGTGCCGACCAGCGAATCGGGATACGCAGTGGTTTCACCATCCTCCTCCTTCGTGAACACGACTTGTGCGAGGTACTCGAGATTGATCTGGTGAACGATCCCCGTATCGGGAGGCACGACGCGGAAGTTCTCCAGCGCCTTCTGTCCCCACCGGAGAAACGCGTACCGCTCCTGGTTTCTGTCGAACTCGAGC
>JALYOO010000287.1 GCA_030856845.1 Gemmatimonadota bacterium | reverse complement strand
TCTCCCAGATCGATGAAATCCTCATCCGGTCGGTGGGGCTCTTCCTCGATGCTGTCGTCGTGGATAACCAGCTCCGGCCCAATTCCCGACTCACGACCGCGATCCATCGGTACAGGCGGTGGATCGTCGCGATTTTCGGTCGGTTCCGGGCCATCGGCATCTACGGCACTCCCCGGGCTCACAGGAGTGATGTCGACCAGCACGTCGAGTCCCGCAAGTGGGCCGGCGCCGGCAGAGTCGGCGAGCACCGACAGCCCCCGTGATGGTGTGGCGCCAACGGGAAAATCGATCAGGTCGGGGATTCTCTCCAGCGCCGGGTCCCCCGGCTCATCCACATCCGGCAATAGCTCGAGCGGCGGATGGTTGCCGGATGAGCCACCCACCGGAGATGCCGACTCCGGCGTAAGGAACCGAAGCTCAGCGCGGGGATCTCCAGGCTCGGCTCCGTTGGGTGGCGCTTTCGCGCTGGGAGTCGCCGGCGAATCCTGATCGGCGAGCGACGTCAGCTCCAATCCTTCCGGTGCCGATGCGGTTTCGCGCTCGACGAAACCCTCCGGAGCGTCGGGCAGCGCTCGGGCTCCCGGCGTTCTCGACCCGCGGATCTTCTCGACTTCACCGGGGCCTCCGAATTCCAGATCCAGAAATATGAGGCCCTCTTTCTTTCTCTCGCGCGGGGCCGTCGACCGTTGCGGGGTGAACGCCGGGTCGATTGCCTTCATTCTGTCGACGGCCGCTGCCGCCTCGCTGCTGCGCCCTTCCGATTCGAGGGTGTCGTACAACAGCTGGAGCTGCTCGAGCGCCTCGGCTTTGCGGTCGGCGCGAGCCAGCTGCTCGGCGAGCATCAGCCGGACATCATCCTGCCCCGGACAGAGGTCGGCAAATTCCTTCAGCGCGCGAAACGCCTCATCCATCTTTCCCATTTTCTGCATGCGGTCAGCGTACTCGAGAAAGTTCTGCTTCGCGTCGCTGTTGAAGCCTTTCTTCGCGCTGATGATGCCGAGCTTGTAGTAAATGATGGTGCGGCCGGGCGAATATCGCAGGATCTTGTTGCACAGCGCTATCGCGTTGTTGAACAGCCCGTCTTCGGCGTACAGGTCGGCGGCCTGCTCGTAGTAGCTGATGGCCTGTTCGTTGTTACCGATGCGATAGTGGATGTCGCCCACGCGGTTGTGGAGCGGCACGTCGTGCTCCTCTTCCCCTGTGCGATTACTGGCGAGCACCTGCTCATAGAGCTCGAGGGCTTTTTCGTAATTCTTCTTGGCCTCGAATTCAGCGGCCTTCTTCTTCAGCTTGGCGAGATTGGACATCGGGTGGTGTAAGGCGTAACCCGCGCGCGATCCAGAGGATCAGCCCAAGTGTGGCAAGTTACCGGGTATCTCTCGGCCGTGACAAGGTTTGCCCCTCGCCCATGTGCTCACACAACGACGATCACCGTACCAATACGGTATCTCGCGAACGTCAGTCGCCTCCCACAGGGCGATGTCGGCGGAATATCCGGGCGCGAGCTGGCCGACTCGATCGGACAGCCCAAGTGCGGCGGCGCCGTTCACCGTCGAGGCCAGAATCGCCTCGGCGACCGTCATCCGGAGCTGACTGACCGCGAGCGTCAGGATCAGAGGAAAATTGAAAGTGGGAGAAGTGCCGGGGTTGAAGTCGGTGGCGATGGCGACAGCGGCGCCGCCATCTATCATCGCGCGGGCTGGAGCCTGAGCCTGTCGGCCCAGAAAGAGCATCGTTCCCGGGAGCAGGGTCGCAACGGTCGCGGAGCCGGCGAGGGCGGCAATCCCCGAAGACGAGACCGCGGCGAGATGGTCCGCCGATGTAGCGCGGAGCTCCACCGCGAGCTCCGCCCCGCCGTATGGCTCGAGCTCATCCGCATGCAGCTTTATCCCGAGACCGGCAGTGCGCGAAGCGTCGAGCACCAGGCGAGTCTCGTCGAGAGTAAACACACCGGGCTCGCAGAACACGTCCGCGAACAGCGCGAGCCGCTCTCGAGCGACGATTGGCAGCAGCTCATTGATCAGCAGCGCGATGTAGTCTCGTCGGCGGCTTGGGCTCGCGCGGTACTCCAGGGGAATCTCGTGTGCGCCGAGCCATGTGGGGACGAGGCGAGCCGGTGTGGCCATCTGCAGGCGGGCAATCACGCGCAACGACTTGAGCTCATCCTCGACTGACAGACCGTAACCGGACTTTATCTCGATTGTCGTTGAGCCGTAGGAAGTCAGCCGCTCGACGCGCGCGAGGGCAAGGTCGTAGAGATCGTTCTCGTCGCGCGAGCGCAGGTCGGCAACTGACGAGTGAATACCTCCGCCACGGCGGGCGATCTCCATGTACCCGACGCCCGCGGCACGAAGCTCCTGCTCTTCGTAGCGCGGCCGGCCGAAAACGGCGTGCGTGTGCGAATCCACGAACCCCGGCGTCAGCAGCATTCCCGAGCAGTCGAC
>JALYOO010000278.1 GCA_030856845.1 Gemmatimonadota bacterium | reverse complement strand
GACACAGAGCGCGCGTACGCGGCCCAGAAAGCCTGAAACCCTCAACACGCAAAGAGCTCGGAGCAGCCGGAACGATCGTAGTACCTGGATCGCCCGGAGAACGCAGATACCGCATAGTACCGTGCAGTGCTTCCTCTGCCTCTCTGCATCTCTGCGTGGCGCCAGCCCTCTGTGCCTCTGTCATTCCCCGGGGTCGTGCGTCGTTTCAGGGTTGGGTGAAAGCGGGCGCTGTCCACCGATAGCGATCATTCTCTCGATCGCCAGCCGCGCTCTCGCCGCAATGTTAGGATCGACAGTGATGTGATGCTGCAGCAGCTCGAGCGATCTCAGGACCTTGGGAAGCGTCGTCACCTTCATGAACGCACAGACGGCGAGATCGTTGGCCGGAATGAACGTCTTGGTCGGATTCTCCCTGCGAAGACGGTGAAGAATTCCAACCTCTGTGGCGACGATGAACTCGTCCGCTGAAGAGATGCGCGGGCGGTTGATCATCCCTTCGGTGGAGAGTATCTGAACTCCCTCCGGATCTACATCGCCGGCGGAAACCGCCTCCACTACGCTCGTCGCGCAGCCGCACTCAGGATGGATGAGAAATTCGGCTCCCGGGTACGACGCGCGCCTCGCGCTGATATGCTCGGGATCGATGCCGGCGTGCACGTGACACTCCCCCATCCAGACGTGCATGTTCTGCCGACCCGATACGCGACGCACGTGAGCTCCCAGGAACATGTCGGGAAGGAACAGAATGTCCCTGTCGATAGGCACCGAGTTCACGATCTCCACGGCATTCCCCGATGTGCAGCAGTAATCGCTTTCCCCCTTCACTTCCGCCGTCGTATTGACGTACGAGACGACCACAGCGCCCGGATGCTCCGCTTTCCAGGCTCTCAGCTGGTCTCCGTCGATGGTCGACGCGAGCGAGCAGCCGGCGGCGAGGTCAGGCAGCAGCACGCGCTTCCCCGGCGAGAGAATCGCCGCCGTTTCCGCCATAAAATGCACACCGCAGAACACGATGACGTCGGCTTCTGTCTTCGCCGCTTCGCGGCTCAGCCCCAGCGAATCCCCAACGTAGTCAGCAACATCCTGGACTTCGGGACGCTCGTAGTTATGCGCCAGGATGACGGCGTTGCGGTCCTTCGCCAGCCGCTTGATCTCCAGTTGCAGCGCCGTCAGGTCATCGCGCAATACCGTACTCGTCAAGTGTGCCTCTGCAGGCTCTGCAACCCTGCAGATAAAGAGACCTCTGCGAACTCTATGAACTTTTGCGAATTCTGCGTCGCCGCAAGCGCTCTGCGCTCTCGTTTCATTACCATTCGATGTGCTTCCCCCGCCACTTGCGCTTCGACCGCGGAAAGTCGCTGCGATAGTGGCCGCCTCTCGACTCTCGTCTCATCAGCGCTGCTTCGGCGATCAGCCCAGCCGTCTCCACCATGTTGGCCTCTTCCGTCGCTCCGATCGGCAGGCGGCCGTCGATCCCTTTCAACAACTCGATGCATTTCCGAAGTCCCGTCGCCGTGCGGTCGATTCCCGCATGCTCCCACATCACTTTGCGTACATCGTCGGCGGCAACCTGCGCGGCACCGCGGTCCTCGAGCGGCGCAGCAACCCACGCCTTCTTTCTCGGAGTGCCTGTCACGGTGGGCAACCCAATCATATCACGAGCCACCCTCTCGGCGAATACTAGCCCTTCGAGAAGCGAGTTCGACGCGAGTCGGTTGGCGCCGTGGACTCCGGTTCGTGAAACCTCGCCACACGCGTAAAGCCGTGTGAGACTCGACCGCCCAGCCAGATCGGTGACTATTCCGCCCATCATGTAGTGCGCAGCGGGAATCACTGGAATGAGATCAGAAGACGCATCGATGCCCCGCGCCTTGCATAGCGCGAAGATACCGGGAAAGCGTTCGAGAAACGACTTGCCCAGCTTCCGGGCGTCAAGCCATACGCGGCTGCCTGCCGCGCGCTGCCGAAAAATTTCACGCGCGACTACGTCCCGCGGCGCGAGCTCCGCCAGACGATGTTTTTTAAGCATGAAACGAACACCAGCGTCGTTCACCAGCACGGCGCCCTCACCGCGCACGGCTTCCGAGATCAGCGCCAGAGGGTTCTCGGGAGTTTCCAGCGCAGTGGGATGAAACTGCACGAACTCCATGTCCGCCAGACGGACTCCCGCGCGATGAGCGATGGCGAATCCGTCGCCCGTAGCGACCTGAGGATTGGTCGTATGCCTGTATACCTGTCCGCATCCACCGGTCGCAAGAACCGTTGCATCGGCAATGATCTCGATCGGCGTTCCGGCCATCGTCGCTCTGATGCCGCGACAGACACCGTCGCTCACTATCAGATCGAGCACCCGCGTGCGCTCGAGTACTTCGATTGTTTCGGTTTCTGTAACTCGCTCGATGAGAGTGCGTGCAACCTCCGCTCCCGTTTGATCGCCGTGCGCGTGCACGATTCGCCTGCGGGAGTGAGCGGCCTCGCGACCGAGCTTGAAGGCGCCTCCAGGCTCGAGATCGAAATCAGCCCCGGCAGTGTGCAGCTCTCGCACGCGCGCGGGCCCTTCCTCCACCAGTATCTCGACGGCCTTCGCGTCACACAGCGCGGCCCCGGCAGCGAGAGTGTCCTTGCGGTGCAGCTCCGGCGAATCGCCGGCGCCTAGTGCGGCGGCGATGCCGCCCTGCGCATAAGCGGTAGCGCTGTCGAACAGCGAACGCTTGGTGAGAATCATCACCTTGCCTTCCGACGACGCACGCCAGGCCGTGTGAAGGCCGGCAACACCACTTCCTACGACGAGGAAGCGTGTACGAATGCGCTCGGTCATGGCTCAAATCAATTGGCTTTGCAAGGCTATAGAAAGGGGCGAGCCGCCTTGCCGCCCACCGCCCACTGTACGAATATCTCTGCTGAATGCGAAAACTTCTCATCGTGGCGGCGGCGCTACTCGCCACCCACGCCGCGCTGCTGTTTGCCGGTGGACGCGGCACAACCGAGTCCACGCGGCCCGGTGCGACTGACGTCGGCATCGTCCTCGATGTCGGCGGGCGGGGCGACAAGTCTTTCAACGATGGGGCTTACGCCGGCGCGGACAGCGCCACCAGGGTGCTCGCCCCCAACATTCGCTTTATCGAGCCTGGCGAGGGCTCCGACCGCGAAGCGGGCCTGCGACTCCTCGCCGCTGAGAACATGGATCTCGTCATCGGTGTCGGCTTCATTTTTTCGGACGACATCACGAAGCTCGCGAAGGAATACCCCACGGTATCGTTCGCCTGCGTCGACTACGCACTCTCGATCGATGACAAGGGGAACGTCATCGCGCCACCCCCCAACGTTGCCGCTCTCAAGTTCCGCGAAGAGGAAGGCTCATTCCTCGTTGGTGCGCTCGCGGCGCTCGTCGGCAAATCGAACAAGGTGGGGTTTGTGGGCGGCATGGATATACCGCTTATTCACAAGTTCGAGGCAGGTTATCGCGCCGGCGTCAAGCACGTCTGCCCCGCCTGCACCGTCATCGCGCAATACGCTGGCGTGACTCCGGAAGCTTTCAAGAATCCCGGCAAGGGCAAAGAGCTGGCGCTCAGTCAGTATCAGTCGGGCGTCAACGTGATCTTTCACGCCTCGGGGTCCACCGGACAGGGGGTCTTCGAAGCGGCGCGCGTCGCCAACAAGCTCGCGATTGGAGTAGACGCTGACCAGACGGATGAAGCTCCGGGACACGTACTTACGTCTATGATAAAGGGCGTCGATGCTGCCGTGTTCGACGCGATCCAGCGAGTGCAGAACCGCACCTTCAAGGGTGGGATCTATTCATTCGGACTCGCTGAAGGCGGCGTCGGGTACATCTACGACGACCGCAACAAGGGCCTGATTCCCGACAGCGTTCAAACGCGGGTCGAGCAGCTCAAGCAGGAGATCATCGCCGGACGCATCAAGGTTCCCAGCACTCGATGAGCACGTCCGTCGCGCCGGCACCGCAGATCGGCGCTCACGCGATCAGAATGCAGGGCATCGACAAGTCGTTTGGAGCGGTTCGGGCAAACCGCGCTGCCTCTCTCGACGTTCTTGCCGGTGAAATTCACGCCCTCGTCGGCGAAAACGGCGCCGGTAAGTCCACCTTGATGAAGATCCTCGGCGGACTGCAGAAGCCCGACGCAGGAACACTCGAGGTCAACGGAAACGATGTCACCGGATGGTCCACCAGCGACGCCATCGCCGCTGGAATCGGTGTGGTACATCAGCACTTCATGCTCGTGTCCACCCTCACCGTGGCGGAGAACATCGTGCTGGGACAGGAGCCGGTGTCGGGGGGGCGCTTCGACCGGTCTCGCGCGACCACCGAGGTTGAAAAACTGAGCGAGGAGACGGGCCTTGTTGTTGCGGCCGACCGGAAGATCGCCGACCTGTCCGTCGGAGAAGCACAACGCGTCGAGATACTGAAAACCCTGTTCAGAGGTGCGCGTATCCTCGTGCTGGACGAGCCCACGGCAGTCCTGTCACCGCCCGAAGTCCGTGAGCTCTGGACAGTCCTGAGAAAATTGCGCGACGCCGGGGGCACCATCGTGCTCATAACACACCGGCTCGACGAAGTGATCGACATCTCGGACACGATCACGGTGATGCGAGCCGGAGAGACCGTCGCACGATTGCGCACCGCCGACACGACGCCGGCACAGATCGCCAGGGCGATGGTAGGACGCGACGTGGCGTTGACATCGCGCGAGGAAGCGAGCGCTCTCGGTGCAGAATTGCCCGAAGGCGGTGCTCCACAGCCGGCTCAGCTGCCCTCCGACCTCCCGTCGGCATTGAACGTCACGGACCTTGTCGTTGTCGGCGCACGCGGCACGTGTGATGTCGACGGCGTCACCTTCTCGATTCGACCGGGTGAGATTCTGGGCATCGCGGGCGTCGAGGGAAACGGTCAGACAGAGCTGATCGAAGCGCTGGCCGGGCTTCGTCCCATCGCATCAGGTTCGATTCGCATCGGCGGCGGCGATGTGACGTACAGGGATGTTGCCCAGCGACGCGACGCCGGACTGTCTCACATTCCCGAGGATCGTCACCGGCGAGGTCTGATTCTCGACTATTCGATCGCCGACAATCTGGTGCTCGGCCTTCAGAGCTCGTTCGCCAGCCGCGGAATGCTTGATGGGGCGCGGATTACGGACAACGCGGGCACTCGCATCGAAGAGTTCGACATCAGGCCTCCATCGTCCGTGCTCCCCGCTCGATCGCTGTCCGGAGGAAATCAGCAGAAGGTTGTGATAGCGAGGGAAATGGGGCGCGAATTTTCAGTGCTTCTCGCGTCACAGCCCACGCGCGGCGTGGACGTTGGAGCGATAGAATTCATCCACACGCGATTGCGCGAAGCACGCGCCGCCGGAAAGGCGGTTCTCCTCGTTTCCGCCGAGTTGAACGAAGTGCTTTCGCTGTCGGATCGGGTTGCGGTGATGTACCGCGGCAAGTTTGCGACGGTATTGCCCGTTGCCGAAGCCACTGAAGATGTCCTTGGCGAGTACATGATCGGCGCCCGTAAGGATTCCGCTGCGTGACGACAGGCCTTCGCGACAAGCTGGAAGAAGCGCTGTTCCCCCCTGTCGTGGCACTGCTCATCGCATTGGTGTGCGGCGACCTGCTCATCCTCAGCTACGGCCAGTCACCAGCGATGGTGTATCGGCTTCTGCTGGAAGGCACCTGGGGCAACGCGTACGGATTCGGCCAGGTGCTGTACAAGGCGACGACGCTGACATTCACTGGATTGGCTGTATCGATGGGCATCCGGGCAGGTCTGTTCAATGTCGGCGCCGAGAGTCAGCTGGCTGCGGGCGGATTTCTGGCGGCGATGGCGGGACTTGCCGTCTCGCCGGGGATGCCCGGCATCCTGGCGATACCGATCTGCATGGTCGCGGCTGCCTTTGGCGGCGGGATAGTGGGCGCGATACCCGGGTTTCTGAAGGTGAAATTCGGCGCTCACGAAGTGATCGTGACTATCATGCTGAACTTCGTCGTTCTCGCCCTGTTGAACTGGGCGATCGCCACGCACCTGAACGTTCCGGAGACTCTGCACACCACCGAGATCTCGTCAGGAAGACTGCCGAGGGTCGAGTCATTCATCGGTGCGTTTCACGGCTCGGCGGCGAATCTGACACTCCTCGTCGCCCTCTTTGTCGCTGTCGTGGTATGGTTCTATCTGTTTCGCAGCCGGCAGGGTTACGAGCTGCGCGCCGTCGGGCTGCAACCCGACGCGGCCGAGTACGGTGGAATTCGCGTCGGCAAAACATGGTTCCGCGCCATGGTGCTATCCGGTGCGATTGCCGGACTAGGCGGGATTAACTACGTGCTCGGCTACAAGTACTACTACGAGGAAGGATTCGCGGGCGGATCCGGATTCCTCGGCATCGCCGTCGCACTCGTCGGCAGAAATCATCCGCTCGGCGTCGTGCTTGCGGCGCTCTTTTTCGCGACGCTCTCACAGGGCGGCCTGGCGATCCACGCATTCGTGCCCAAGCAGATGGTGGAAGTTCTTCAAGGCGTTGTGATACTCGCAGTCGCGATGTCGGTGCCCGAAGTCCGGCGGGCTTTGCGACAGGCGCGCAGGCCGGCGGCCGCATGAATCCGCTCGATTTCGTCACGCAGACGCTTCGTATCGCTGTGCCCTATCT
>JALYOO010000237.1 GCA_030856845.1 Gemmatimonadota bacterium | reverse complement strand
ACCGCGCCCTCCGGCGACGATCACCGGCGCTTCAGCGAGGTCGAGCTTTCCCTTCCCGCCCTGAATGAGCTCCTTCACGACGACGCGCGCGGAGGACGGATCTCCTACTGGTGCGACGATCTCCACGCGGCCCGCCTTTGCGTTTTGAGCCGGTGCGTAAGTGTTGGGACGCAACGCGACAAGAGCTGGCGTTCCGCTCATGCTAACTGTCGCCATCACTTTGCCGATGTTGATCGGGTGTTTGACAACGACCTTGTCACCGTCGAGCTCGACGGCAGTGACGTCGGTCACGAGTCCGACTCCCAGTCGCGCGGCGATGCGAGGCGCGAGGTCTCTCCCCTGCGCCGAGGTGCTGAAAACCGCGGCGCGATATCCGCCTTCCTGAATGCGTTCCGCAGCGATGGCCGTAGTCGCCTCCGGATTGTATTGAGTGAAGCCTTCGTGCTCACAAACGAGCACGACATCCGCGCCGTGCTCCCCGAGTTGCCCGGCTTTCGACGCGATTCCTGGTCCGCCCACCAGCAGGGCGTGCACTTCACCCCCGGTTGTGTCCGCCAGCTTTCGCGCAGCGGTGACATTCTCCAGCGCAACCTTGCGCAGCTCACCGCCGCGGGCTTCGGCGAAGGCGAAAATGTTCGCCATCAGAGTACCTTCGCTTCGGTTTGAAGGAGACGAATCAGCTCCGGTACTGCGGCTGATCCTTCGCCCACGATGCGGCCTGCGGCGCGATCCTGTGGGAGCTCGAGCTTTTCAATTGTCACCTGGGGGGTGTTGAGCGTAGCGGGCTTGATCTCGAGCGGCTTCTTCTTTGCCGCCATGATGCCCTTTAGCGACGGGTATCGCGCGGTGTTGAGGCCTTCATCGATCGTGAGCACCGCGGGAAGAGGAAACTCGACGATCTCCTGTGCTCCCTCGAGCTCGCGTTTGGCGGTGCCGCGGCCGTCGGAGATGTCGAGCTTCGAGATTGCCGTGACGCAGGGCAACCCGAGAATCTCGGCCACCATCGGGCCCGTTACGCCGTTCGACGAGTCCGGCGACAGCTTGCCGAAAAAGATGAGGTCGTACGCGCCGTCCTTCAGCTCGGCGGCGAGGGCGGAGGCGATGGAGAATCCGTCGAACGGAATGCGGTCAGCCTGCAGATGAACGCCGCGGTCGGCGCCCATGCTGAGCGCTTTCCGTATGGTCTCCTGAACCTGGGTCGGACCGAGTGAGATGGCGACGACTTCGCCCTGTCCTGCCTTGTCCTTTATCTGGAGCGCGGCCTCGACGGCCCACGCATCGAAATCGTTGAGGTCGAACTTGACGCCGGTTTCGTCGAGTGAAGCTCCATCGCCGGCGATCTTGAAGCGCACGTCCATGTCGGGGACGCGCTTGATGCAGACAGCGATCTTCACTCGCTGCGCTCCCATGTGAAAGATTTCACTAAAGATACAGGAACCGCGGCAGAGTTGGCAGAACGCGAAGCGGGCGCGGATTACGGTTCCGCGCCCGGACTTCGCTCCGCTCTGGGAAAGGCATGCCTCCCTCGGCGATATGAATAAGAAGGCGGCGTCAGCGAGGCGTCAGCGGCCGTCAGCGGCCCAACCTGACGCGATCCACTTGAGGCCTATTGCTTGTCTTTGCCTCTGGAGTTACCGACGTATCTGACGCGCCAGATGAATCCGTTCTTGTCATCCGAGATGTACATGGAACCGTCGGGCGCTACCGCCACATCGACTGGGCGGTGCGCGGCACCTGTAGGCGAGAAGTCACCGCGAGCGAATCCGCCGGCGAATTCCTGCCACTTTCCCACCGGCTTCCCGGCGCGCCACCGTTGAAACACGACGTTGTAGCCGGGACCGGCAGGCTGCAGTGAAGGGTCGAATCGCGACCCATGGTTGGCAATGAAAAGGCCGTCCCGATAGCGTTGCGGAAACTGATCCCGAGAGTAGAACGTCATGCCGAGAGGTGCCCAATGCGCGGGGTAACTCGCGATTGGAGCTGCGCGCTGTGCACATCGCCCGATGAGACGGCCATTACCACCGTACTCTGGCGCCAGTACCTTCTTGCGCCGTCTGCCATCCCAATAGCAGTAGGGCCAGCCATAAAGATGTCCCGGAACGAGGAGAAACAGCTCTTCGCCGGGCAGTAACGCGTCGTCGCGGGCGGTAAACAGGTTCGGCCAATTGTCGAACAACTGGTCGCGGCCGTTCTGCGCGCCATACAACTCGCCGTCCAGCGGATTGATCGCCAGCGCATTCATGTTGCGGGTTTCGGTCGCGTATCGCTCACCGTCGGCGAGTGTCTGCCCTTCCTGAGTCGCGCTGAATCGCCACACGCCCGCTCGCACAGTAAGCTCAGGACAAGGGTCGATACCAGGCGAGAAGTCCACGCGATTCTCCACCTGACAACTGTTGCCTTCCGATCCGATATTCACGAACATCGTCGCACCGTCGGCTGAAATCTTGACCGTCTTGCGATGATGATCACCGTTCGACACGAGCCCGCTCACGATGGTGACAGGCGGCATGCCCGGTACAAGCGCGTCTGGCTCGAGTCTATATCGCTCGACACGATCGTCGGGTGCGAAGTAAAGCTCGTTGCCGACGATGTCGATACCGTTGCCACCGGTGGATCCGAAGCGAGCCTGCTCATCTGCGCGACCGTCACCGTCGTTGTCGCGAAGTGCGAGAATTCCTCCACCGGCTCGGGAGATTGGATCCGGGTCCAGCGCAACGTACAGATCTCCGTTGTCGCGCACCGCCATGTGGCGCGCCAGTCCGACGTGCCTAGCGACGACGACGGCGCAGAATCCCGAAGGAAGCGTCAATCCCCCATTGTCCGCGTCGCACCCCTCAAATGCTCCAGAATTCCCGCGGTTCAGCGTGCGATCCGCACTGGCGCCAAGTTCGGCTGTATTGACTTCTTGCACCGCGGTGGGAATAGTCGGGCGTTCGCAACCAGCAGCGACCGCAAGGAACGCAGTGCCGAGCAGAGATCGAATGGCGTGAGTGTGACAAGTCATTGCGGCGCGTAACCTCGGAAGGAGAGAGGAATCAGCGGTGGCAAAACACATGCCCTGCCAAAGCGAAAGAGGCGGGGATCCCTGTAACACGCCTCATTCGAGCGTCCCGGCTGGAGTTGCTCTGTCTATCCCCCATTACGAACTGTCAGTCGTTCTGCTCCTCCAGAGCGCCCGAACACCTACTAAATCTCTAGTTGACATCGGAATGGCAGCACGCTATCATCTACGTAACTTCTAGTAGAGAGCCTATGCGAATCGCTTTCACGGAGCGAGAGCTCGATGTCATGACAGTTCTCTGGAACCTAGGGTCCGCCACCGTATCCGAAGTGCGCGACGAGCTCAAGGACGATCGGGCCTACACGACTGTCCTCACCGTCCTCCGCACCCTCGAGGAAAAGCGATACGTGAGGCACGAAGGCGATGGGCGCGCACACCGTTACACGCCTACGGTGGATCGCGTGACGGCCGGAACGTCTGCCCTGCGAAGAATGCTGAGTACGGTCTTTGGTGGCTCTGCCGAACTCCTGCTGACGAACCTCGTGAACGACCAGAAGCTGACTCTTTCCGATATCGAGCAACTTCGGCGACTTCTCAATGACACAAAGCCGAAGCGGAGGCGAAAATAATGGCTCTGTTCATGGCGTACACTGCCCTGGTCACGGCTCTGGTACTGGCGGTTTGTCACTTCGCTGAGAAGTGTCTTATGGCGCTTCAACGCCCGACTCGCTTCGTCTGGCTGATTGCTGTCTGTGTCGCGGTTGGATTCCCTGCGGCGGGCATTCTCAATCGAGCCCCGAGGGTCGCCGGCGTCACTCATCCGCCAACGGGCGAGTTCGCCGTTCTTATGGAAGGCGCCCTGTCCGCAGAGGCAGTCTCGTCGGCTCGCCTGCCGAGGCTGTTAGAATCGCTGACGGTCGCAACCAAGCGGCTGGACAGAATCCTCATGTGGCTCTGGGTCGGGGGATCTGTCTTGTCTCTCCTCTGTCTCTCAGTAATTGGAATCCGCACTCGGCGCATCGTGGCACTGGCCGACACTTCTGTCATGGCAGGCGTGCCCGTCCGCGTAACGGATAATGTCGGGCCGGCGCTCGTTGGGATCTTCCACTACGATATCGTCGTGCCCCGGTGGGCACTCGGGCTTTCTGCGGAGCGACAGGCGCTCATCGTTGCGCACGAAAGGCAGCACTCGAAGGCGTTCGACCCCGTTCTGGTCTGTGTTGCCGCAGTTGCAGTAATGCTGATGCCCTGGAACGTCGTGTTGTGGAATCTCGCGCGGCGGTTGCGGGCGAGCATCGAGGTGGATTGCGATGCGCGCGTTCTGGAATCCATGTCCGACGTGCATACCTATGCGTCGCTGCTGATCGACGTCGGCACACGAGTAGCACCCAGACCGTTCATGGCCGCCGCATTGAGCGAATCGGCCTCTCAACTTCACCGGAGGATTCGAGCAATGGCAGCGACAGCCCAGGCACCAAACAAGTTCCGCGCGATCGCATGGGCGGCAGTCGCGTGTGTTGTTCTAGGGGCAGCACTTCGCACTCCTCAGCCCGAAACGCCAATGGCATCTTTGCTTTCGGACTCATCCATAGGGCGGACCAGAGGCTCTGGAACCAGTCGCAACGGGACGCCCATCGCTGAATCCGCCCTCCCTAACATCGCAACCGTGTTAGTCCAATCCCGGTCGCGACTACCGGTCTCTGTGCTGGTGTATGCAACGAGAGCCGCCCGTGTCGCCCGCGGAGAGGTCGCGCGGCCAATCGGTTCTGATACTCTGAAGCTGGATACTCCCGCTAGGTTTACGGCAGATCTGACAAGCGGAGAAGTTCATGTCGTCAGCGCGGACGGTAGCGATCTAGAGGTAACGGCGTTGTTCCGCGATAGCCCGGCCATCGACGCTAGTGCGCGTTGGCCCCACGTGATACTGCGGCAAGGTGGAACAGGAGTCGGATCGCCGTTGACAACGCGCGGCAACTCCCCAGCTCCGGCAGCCCAAATGGCTCGGGACAGCGTGCCCCTCTATTTCGAATACCAGGTAAGTGAACCGGTTACCCTTGTCGGCGGTTTGACACCCGTGTATCCGCCAGCGTTGAAAGCCTCAAAGGTCGAAGGTCAGGCGGTGCTTCAGTTCATAGTAGACATCGGAGGACGAGTCGAGACGGGTAGCGCACGGGTGTTGAGATCCAGTCACGCGGAATTCAGTCAGGCCGCTGTGCAGGCGCTCGGCGGAGCCCTTTTCGCTCCAGCGAGGCTAAACGATCGACCGGTACGTCAGATCGTCCAGCAGGCTTTCGTGTTCAAGCCGACCCGGTAAACCCGTTCCGTCCAAAGCGCGTCATCTCAGCGAGGTAACGGGTCGAAGGGCTCACCATCGACCGCCGGAACAGCAACGTCCAGGGTCTGGCTAACCTCGAACGCAATCGACACACGAGCGTATTCAGCCAGCGCTGATGGTCCCTCCTGCAGAATCTGTATCGCCATGGACTACCGGACGCTATATCGCACGCTGCACACGGCAAGGTTGCCCGAATGCCAGCGAATCGGATGGAATGTCCGAAGTCACAACGCTACCTGCGCCGATCGTGACACTGTCGCCGACGGTAACGCCAGGCAGAACGATCGTTCCGGCACCGATCCAGACGTTGTCGCCAATCCGAATAGGTGAGGCGTGCGTGTGGTACGGTGACTGGCCGGGCGTTCGATTCTCCTGGGGCACGATACGATCGAGCGCGCTTAGCGAATGCGAGACGGTGAGCAGCTGCACCCCCGGACCAATAAGCGTGTTCGTTCCGATTCGGATCTCGGCCGAGTCGAGGAATACGCAGTTGACGTTCACGAACGAGCCTGCGCCCAGGTAGACGTTCTCGCCGTAGTCGCAGAAGAAGGGGGGCTCGATCCAGACATCCTCGCCGACCTCGCCGAGCAGTTGTGAAAGTATGGCGTGCCGTTGCGCAGTGTCGGATGACGGTATCGCCGCGAATTTCGCGAGCAGTGCCCGTGCGCGATGAGCCGTGGCGAGAAGCGCCTCGTCCCGCGAGTTGTAGGATTCGCCCCGGAGCATGCGGTCACGCTCGAGCATGCTCAGCTTTCTCGAACTCGCTCGGGACAGGCCGCGACTGGTCTGAAGCGACGCACTGACCAGCTACTCGAAGGCCGCCAATCCCGTCACCGCCTGCCCGATGATGAGCGTATGGATGTCATGCGTCCCTTCATACGTATACACACTCTCCAGATTCGCCATGTGACGCATCGCGGAATACTCAGCGAGAATGCCGTTCGCCCCAAGCAGCCGCCGCGCCTCACGCGCGATGTCGGTCGCAATGTTGACGTTGTTCCGCTTGGCGAGCGACACCTGCTGCGGCGTGAACGTGCCCGCATCCTTCAATCGCCCGAGGTGCAGCGACAACAGCTGTGCCTTCACGATCTCAGTAACCATGTTCGCCAGTCGCTCCTGCTGAAGCTGGAACCCGGCGATCGGCCGGCCGAACATCACGCGGTTTCCACCATACGCGAGCGCTTCCTCGTAGCAGGCGATGGCTGCGCCAATCGCACCCCATGAGATTCCGTACCGCGCCTGCGTGAGACACATGAGCGGACTCTTTATTCCCCCTGATTTCGGAAGCAGCGCATCAGCCGGCACACGCACATCCGCGAACACGAGCTCGCTCGTATCAGATGCACGCAGCGACAGTTTTCCCTTCTGATCGCGCGCAGTGAATCCCGGCGTGTCGGTCGGCACGATAAATCCGCGGATCGAAGTGTCTTCCTTCGAGTCACCCGTCTTCGCCCACACGATCGCGACTTGCGCCGTCGATCCGTTGGTAATCCACATCTTCGCACCGTTGATCACCCAGCTGCCATCGGGCTGCTCGCGAGCGCGCGTTATCATTGCCGACGGGTTCGATCCGTAATCGGGCTCTGTAAGTCCGAAGCATCCGATGATTTCGCCGCCCGCCATCTTCGGGAGATAATGCTTCTTCTGCTCCTCGCTTCCGAACGCGTAAATGGGATACATCACCAGCGAGCTCTGTACCGACGCGAACGATCGCACTCCGGAATCCCCGCGCTCCAGCTCCTGGTTGATCAACCCGTAGGCGACGTTGCTGAGGCCGGCACATCCATACTCTTCGGGCAGATTCGCGCCGAACACACCGAGCTCCGCCATCCGGGGAATGATCTCACGCGGAAATTTGCCTTCGATGTAACACTTGCCGATGACGGGCAGAACGTTGTCGTCGACGAACTGACGAATGCTGTCGCGAATCGCGCGCTCCTCCTCGGAGAGCGCGAAGTCGATGTTGAAGATGTCCTTGTTGGTCATTGCGGAAAGATAGCGGAGGTCAGCGGGGTTTCGCGCTGTGCCCCGTTCTCAGTTGCCTTTCAACCGGCCTGCTCCACAACCAGAGAATCAGGCAACGTCGCGCCTCGCCTTCGCGGCGATCCCGATTGCGCGCGCTTTCGCCCGGAACTCCCGCCCGTGATCGACCTTCAACCCGCGCTCGTCCTGCCACTGATGAACCATCTCGTGCAGCAGTGTGTGCACCGCCTCATCCCATCCATCGCGGCGTATGTGCCTGCTCCCGATGGCGATCTCCGATCCGCTGCCATCCGGCTGCCGCCAGCTGTAGTGTCCGAGCCGGCTCTTCATTCTTCGAGAGACTCGGATGCGGATGTCACCCAGCTCTCCACTGAACTTCGAAGCATTGAGATCCGTGTG
>JALYOO010000457.1 GCA_030856845.1 Gemmatimonadota bacterium | reverse complement strand
GCGTTTTACATCTCGGTTGCGTCCGGTGGCGTGCCACCTCTTTCCACTAACAGCATTCTCGAAACGACGCGTATTTGGGAAGAGATTGCTCACGCACTGGAGTCGTCCTCGGCTGCTACAAGATTGTCGGACGACTCCCAGCCGCCTCCGCAAGATGGTCCGAAGGTGTTGATTACCGGCGGCACTGGTTTTTTGGGACGCGAGGTTGCTCGCGCTCTCGTGCTCAAGGGCGCGACGCCAACCGTCGTTTCAAGGAGGGCTCCAGCCGCCTGGGATCGCCTCGACGGAGTGCATTACATTAGCGCTGATCTCTCGGACGGACTGCCCGAGGGGGCGCTTCGGGGAGTAGATATCGTTATTCACTGTGCTGCTGAAACGGCTGGGGGTTGGGAAGAACACCAGAAGAATTCCATCGATGCGTCCGAACGACTGATGCGCGACTCGGCCGAGGCAGGTGTCAAACGGTTAATACATATAAGCAGCCTGGCGGTCATTGCGGGAGGTGGGGTACGAAAGCCACTCAGCGAAGACAGTCCGATCGTTGCGGAAAGCAGGACGCTTGGCCCATACGTCTGGGGCAAGGCGGAGTCGGAGCGCGCGGTTTCCAATCTGGGCCGTCAACTTGGAATAGACACGAAAATCGTGCGACCCGGGGCGCTGGTTGACTATCGCGCGTTCGAGCCGCCCGGCCGCCTTGGTAAGCGCATTGGCAACATTTTCGTGGCCGTCGGCGGTGGAAGCGAACCTCTAGGTGTCGTGGAAGTAGAGTTCGCGGCGAAAACACTCGCGTGGATGACCGGGCACTTCGAGGAGTCGCCCGAGGTGTTGAACCTTCTCGCCCCAACTCTACCGACCCGGCGTCAGCTCGTGTCCAGGCTGCGTCGCTCAAACCCCGATCTAACGGTCGTGTGGCTGCCGACCTTTGCTGTCATTCCCCTTTCGTGGATGGCGACACTGTTACAGAAGGCGTTACGCCCGCGAAAGCCGGCCATGAATGTGAGAAAGATATTCGCTCAACAGAGCTATGACACATCACGTGCCGCTGGCCTCTCCAGGAGTGTGGGTCAGTATTTCAGTGATATGCCTGAGGAGACGCTGATGTTGAAGGAGGCCGAGTGAATCCCCTAATTGCGTCCAGTAGTGTTGCAGGACCACTGTGATATGCTGAACAGTCGTTCAGGTAATGTACCAGGCAGCCGCCCAACGAAGGCAGCCTTCGCTAGCGCATCTGCGCAAACAACACTTCAGCAAACTCGCGCCCTTCGGGCCCCGGCGCCGGCGTCCCTGGCTTCCCTTCCGAGTAAGAAGGCAGACGCTCTCATTTGGGCAATTTGTCTCGCTCTACTGGCGCAGGTCTGGCGCCTCCACAGCATTTTTCCGATTCTTGCCAAAATCAGATTGATTTGGCTGGCCACTGGCATCGCGCTGCTATTCCTCCTTGTGAACCACGATCCCCTTCGTCGCCTGGCACTCATCAAGAACGACAGGATTTCCCGGCTTCTGCTTCTTCTATTGGGCTTGATGGTAGCCGGTGTTCCCTTCGCCATTGTGCAAGGGCAGGCGTTTGCTGGCCTTTGGCAGGTGGTCCTTCCCAACGTGGCACTCTTCATGTTGGTGGCTTGCAGTATCCGCAGCACGCGTGACATAGAAGTCTACGCTTTGGTGAGCCTGTGTGGTGCGACAATCTTCGCGACCATGAAGGTGCTCGAAATTGAGAGCGCCGGCTATTACGACCGTAATGACCTCGCGCTGGTACTCCTGTGCCACGTGCCCTTTGCCATTTACCTTCTTCGACCTGGCGCTTCCTTCATTCGCAAGATTCTGGCGCTTACGTCGCTAGGCTTGATGGTCTATGTAATAGTGAAGGGATCTTCCCGCGGTGGCTTCATCGGCCTTATGGCCATCGCGTTGTACGTGCTTCTGCGGTATCGCGGAATCCCTGTACGCACGCGGCTCTTCGCCATCGTTGGCGGCTTCCTGATGCTATCGTTTGTTGCAGACGCATCCTACTGGGAACGTATGCGTTCGCTACTAAATCCCAAGTCAGATTACAATTGGTCTGGGAACTCGGATACCGGTCGTATGGACGTCTGGGCACGTGGCATGACATACATGATCCAGAACCCGGTACTCGGTGTTGGGCTTCGCAATTTCTCATCGGCTGAAGGGCACTCCGATCTGTCTTCGGCGCTCCAGGCGCAGGGTACAGGTTTCAAGTGGTCTGTGGCACACAGCTCCTTCGTTGAGATCGGCGCGGAGCTGGGAATCATCGGATTCACAGCGTTCATTGCGCTTTTTGTGATCGGCATTCGTTCAATGGCACGCGTGCAGCGTACCGGGTCTTTGCGTGGAAGGGAGCCGCCCCTCGAGTTGCCTCAGTCGCAGATGCTCCTCGGATCGCTACTCGGTTTCATCATATGTGGCTTATTTATATCGGCGCAACACTTCGCCATCCTCTACCTGTTACTTGGAATGGTAGTCGGCCTTCTGAAGCTGCTATCACTCTCAGCGCGTCCTGTACTGCGCACGGGCACGCGATCCCTTCAGCCAGCATCAATGAGCGCGGGGAAACTCCCTCAGTTGCGGACAAATTAAGTCTCGCTAAGGGTGTCCATCGCTGAACTAACCCGCACTGCCGTGACCGATATACGCGCGGTAGCTTGGCGCCGCTTCGCGCGGACGGCGATTGAGAACTGCCTGGTTTTGAGCGGTTTACCGGGTCTTGTGCGGCGGCGGAAAAGTGGGACGCTGATTCTCGCATACCACAATGTCGTTCCTGACGGAGAGCTTCCTTGCGGCGATATCTCTTTGCACCTGCCTCAACAGATGTTCGCTACTCAGCTGGACATCCTGCAAGAGACTCACGACGTCATTCCCCTGGCCGAGGCGATCACCAGTCATTGGAACCCGGGGCAGCGTCCACGCGTGGCAATAACTTTCGATGATGCCTATCGCGGCGCCGTAACTGTGGGCGTGGAAGAGCTGGTGGCTCGCTCACTTCCGGCAACGATCTTTGTCGCGCCCGCATTCGTTGGCGGTGGCACCTTTTGGTGGGATGCGCTCGCTGCGGCGGATTCTGGGAGCCTCGACGCAGGTCTGCGCAACCGCGCTCTCGATGCCTGGCGTGGGGTGGATCGGGAGGTGAGAGCCGGTGCACAAGCGTTGGGGATCGCCCAACAGCTGGTGGCCGAGCATGCACGGTGCGCGTCTGAGAAGGAGCTGCGGC
>JALYOO010000218.1 GCA_030856845.1 Gemmatimonadota bacterium | reverse complement strand
CGATCGCGCGCGCGACTCACGCATCCCTATCGCATCACAGACGAGGTGAAGGCGGAGATCATCCGGATCAGGAAGCGGCACCGAGAGTACGGGCCTAAGATGATCCGCGATATCCTCCTTCAGCGTGACTCCAGTCGACACTGGCCCGCAGCGAGCTCGATCGGCGAGCTCCTCAAGCGAGAGCAGCTGGTTAAGCCGAGGAGGAGGCGAAAATCAAACGCTCACTCGTCCTTCATCAACACCGGGAGAACACCAGCCAGTGAGCCGAACACCGTGTGGACGGCTGACTTCAAGGGACAGTTCCGGCTAAGTGGAAATGGGGTCTACTGTTTCCCCTTAACGGTGATGGATCTGGCCACTCGGTATCTTATCACCTGTACGGCACTCGAGTCGACTGCGGTAGCAAGTGTTGAGAAGATCTTCGGACGTCTCTTCAAGGAGCAGGGGCTACCGCAGGTGATCCGCACCGACAATGGCGTGCCCTTCTGTCAGCCTAATGCGCTGGGGCGACTCGGTCGTCTTGGCTTCTGGTGGGTGAGACTCGGCATCAAGCCCGAGCACATAAAGCCCGCCACACCCTCGGAGAACGGAGCGCACGAGAGATTCCACAAGACACTCAAGGCTACGGCGACAAAGCCTGCGTCGAGTTCAATGGAAGCTCAGCAGCGCAGATTCGACAGCTTCAAGACGGAGTACAACGAGCACCGCCCACACACGAGCCTTGCCGGGCACAGACCACCGGGCACATCGTACTCGACGTCTCCGAGAGAGTATCCGAAGAAGCTCCCGGTGATCGATTATCCAACACACTGGGAAGTGCGGCTCGTTTCATCGAACGGCCAATTCAAGTGGAAAGACTGCGCTATGCACTTGTCCGCAAACCTGGCGGGCCAGTATGTGGGAATCTCTGAGAGTCAGAGCAGTGACGACGTGCTCACCGTTTCCTACGGCGCACTAGAGCTCGGAGAGATAGAGCTGGAGCCAGCCATCCGGTTTAGTCCCAGACTCAGATGGACTGGCCCATTGTGATACCCCGCTGCAGTTTGGATTTATCCGTTACCCGGTTAACTGAAAGCCTTGCTCTCAAGGCTCACCTATGTACCGGTTTCGGACTCACCTATGTGGCCGGTTCAACAGGGTATTTATCAGGCGGGGCAGCGGGGGAGCGCGACCGGGCAACGCTCCGGATCAGGCACGGGCGCTGATGCGTCACCGCCCGGGCCGCCAAACGTGTAGAGATCGAGCCTCAGCGTTCCAAGCTCCCGTCCGGGCACCGGCAGCTGCGTGAAGCTTCCCTCGGGGAGCAGATGCCAGCCGCGCGAGTCGAAGAATCGCACTACCGCGTCGACTCCCACCATCTCCACGCTGTAGCCAAAATACTTTCCGGGAGAAGTCGGACCGGTGGCGTCCTGGATGCGCCGATCCTTCGTTCGAATCTGGAACGCGACGCGGCTCGTGAGAGGTGTATTCACCCAGTTCACGAAACCGTTGGCGGAGTCTGCGGGCCCGAGGAGCCAGTAGCTCGGTCTTCCGAAATCACTTGGCGGCCCTGTCCGCGCGCGAGCAACGAGTCGCTTCCAGTCATCCCACAGAATGTCGACCTGAGCAACGGGCGCGAAGTCAGCCGTAATGCCCGCGTCAATCCGGCTGATCACCTGCGTCCAGTTCACGGCCGCACGCTCAGTACGCGTCCGCGGAGCGTGAGCGAGGATTCGCGCTGAATACGAGCTGGCCAGCCTGGCGAAATCCGCACTGCTCGTCGCCTGGAACAGCCACGAATCCGCCGGCAGCGTGAATGTATTCGCTTTGGCGAGAGCGATGGACGCGTCGATCTGCGCGATCGACGCAGCAATCACTTCGGGGTACGGGCGAAACTGCGGGTCGGTAATCGTGTCGAGCGCGACCGTTTCATCGACGATGAAGCCCTTGTCGAAGTAGACACCGACGACTACTTCCTGCTGGTCGTCTTTTCGCGCAGCTCGCGAGCCCAGTTGTGAACCACGATCGTCTGTGACTGCGCACCGGCACGCTTCAGCATGAGGAATTGATCACCCGGGCCTACGTCGTAGTTCGCGTGAGTCGCGTCAGTGAGATACTCATCGCCGAACACAACAGCACGCTCACCGATGGCGAATGATTCACCGGTGGTGACTGCAGTCCGGATCATTTCGCTGTTCTCGGTCCGATAGAACAACGCATTACCCGCCCGGCTCCACACCGGCTCTGTTCCGCCGTTGTCGCTGACCTGGGCGCGGGCGCCGCTACCAGGAAACGGCCTTACATAAATCTCGAAGCGTCCACTCTCGCTCGACTGATACGCGAGCCATTTCCCATCCGGCGACAACCTTGGCTGCGTCTCCGAGTAGGGGCTGGTAACCAGAGGCACCACCTTCCTCTCTCCTTCGAGCGGAACCGAAAGAATGTCGCGCGAGAACGTGGCACCCGGTGAGGTCCTGAAAATCAGCCACTTCATATCCGGGGAGACCTGCGCCTCGAACGGTTCGATTTCCGGCTGATACAACAGTGTCGCCGGGCCACTCCCATCCGCCGGCTGTTTCCAGATTCCCGTCTTGCCATTGCGGGAAGAGATGAAGACGACTTCGCGGCCATCCGCCGTCCATTCGGGGCGCAGGTTCAACCCCTCAGTCGTGAGCCGAGTGAACGTGTTGCGCCTCACGTCGTAGATCCAGATGTCGGTCGCATTCGCTCGAAACACGACAACCGCAACGCGACTGCCATCCGGCGAATACCTCGGCGACTGATATGTGGCTGGCTCGCGAATGAGTGCGACCGCTGTATCGGAAGCGGAACGGCGCGTGACCGGAAGAAATTGCGCACGCCCGCGAATGAACACGAGAGTGCCCGAGCGGGAGAGCGAAGCCTTCGCCCCAGCCGTGGGGTCGACCAGCAGTCCCTCATCGAGCTGAAGGGGATCGCCATCGGGACGACCGTCGCCGAAGCGAAGAGCAAGCAGCTCACCCGATGGCGCGATATACACGAGCTGATCGTCGAGGATTCCCAGCGGCATGGCGAGGAGATGCTGATGCACCTCGATGTGTCCGCTCGCGAGATTCAACACCGCGAGCCGGGAACTTGTATACGTCGAGCTGTTGCCGGCCGCGAAAACAACGGACTTGCCGCCGTCAATGATCAGCGGCCACCGCATCCCGACGACACCAACTGCACGCGCGGAGTCCGTCGTCACGTTCACGGCCTCGCCTCCGCTTGAGGGGATGGCCCAGAGTCCGCTGAACGACCCGATATAGATGGTGCCTTTTCACTCCACCCCATCCCGTACGGCACTGCGCCGCCCG
>JALYOO010000207.1 GCA_030856845.1 Gemmatimonadota bacterium | reverse complement strand
CCGATGAATCCGGCTCCGCCCGTGACGAGCAGGGCGTGCGGTGTGTGCGTGTTCCCCGTCACTGCACCAGGCACCTGATGGATTTCAACGCGTCGAGCCATTGGCGTGGCGCAACGCCGAAGGCCGTCGAGAAAGCAGAACTGTCGAGCACGGAGTAATGGGGGCGAACGGCTGCGGCACCAAACTCATCGCTTGTAATTTCCGTCAGAACAGGGCTCTCGACTGCCAGCTCTTCAAAAATGCTTCGCGCGAACCCGAACCACGTCGTCTCGCCGGCATTGCAATAGTGGTATGTGCCGCTGAGTGACTTGTCGTGAGCAACCGAGACGCCGGCGTCAAGCAGCGCGGCTGCGAGGTCCCCCGCGAGTGTCGGGCAACCCCGCTGGTCGCCGACGATTCTGAGCTCCGCACCATCGCGACCCAGCCGAAGCATGGTGCGCAAGAAATTCCGGCCTTCGTGACTGAAAACCCAGGACGTCCGGACAATCAGGTAATGGTCGAGCGTCTGTCTCACACGATTCTCGCCGGCCAGTTTCGTCGCGCCATAGACATTGAGTGGATTTGTTGCGCTCTCCGGAGTGTACGGCGTGGGCGAACTGCCGTCGAACACGTAATCCGAGGAAATCTGGATCATCGCCGCGCCAGTTTCCGCCGCGGCGCGGGCGACGTTTGCGGCGCCGGCGTCATTCACCTCGGCTGCCACGAGCGGCATCCGCTCAGCCTCATCGACAGCGGTATATCCTGCCGAATTGATGACGAGATCCGGCTTCGCCTTCTTCACGGCTCGGATAGTAGCCGAGCTATCGGTGATGTCGAGATCGGTTCGCGACAGTGGAATCGCCTCGATACCCCGCAGCGCTGCCTGTCGCGTAAGCTCCCGTCCGGTCATTCCTCCGGCTCCCGTGATCACGATGCGCATCATCCGTATCGAGGAAGATCGTCTCTCGACGCTTCGAGACCTCTATACAGCGCGTCCTTTGGCGAAACGGTCGGAGCTTCGGCCGGCCACTTCACACCGACGCGAGGGTCGCTCCACAGTACACCTCGGTCGTCCGCGGGGTCATAGTGGGAGGTGCACTTGTAGATGACATCCGCCACGTCGGAGGTGACACAGAATCCGTGGGCGAATCCGGGTGGAATCCACAGTGAGAACAGGTTGTCGTCACTGAGCTCCACACCCTGCCACTCCCCGAAGGTCGGCGATCCGCGCCGAATGTCCACGGCAACGTCGAAAATTCTACCGCGCGCCACGTGCACGAGCTTGCCCTGCGGATTGTCGAGCTGGTAATGCAGCCCGCGAATCACCCCCGCGCTCGATCGGCTGTGGTTGTCCTGAACGAATGTCTCAGGAACGTTCGTCCCGCCGAGCGCACGAGTGTTGAACGTTTCGAGAAAGAAACCGCGTTCATCCATGTAGACTTTCGGACGAAACAGGACGACCTCGGGGAGCCGTGTGGGTTCGGCGATCATCTGGTCGGGGTTACCGAGCCAAGCAACGACAGCAGATAGGCCGAGTATTCACTCTTGCCCATCGCCTTGGCCAGCCCTTGCAGAGCCGCGGTGTCGATAAACCCCATCCGGTAAGCCGCTTCCTCGGGAGCGCCGATCTTCAATCCCTGCCGGCTCTCCACGACCGCGACAAAATTGGACGCCGAGAGCAGGGCTTCATGAGTTCCCGTATCCAGCCACGCCATTCCGCGGCTGAGTATCTCGACAGACAGCGACCCTCGGCCGAGATACCGCTGATTGAGGTCTGTGATCTCCAGCTCGCCACGTGCCGAGGGCTCGAGCGATTTCGCCTCATCGACGACCGATCCGTCGTAGAAATAGAGCCCGACTACCGCATACGACGACTTCGGGTTCGCCGGCTTTTCCTCGATGCTGCGCGCCCGCCCGCCGTCGTCGAAATCCACAACTCCGTAGCGCTCAGGATCCTTCACGTGGTACGCGAAGATCGTTGCTCCGCCCTGAGCGGACGCCTGCTGCAACTGCTCCGGCAGCCCCTGACCAAAAAAAAGATTGTCGCCGAGTATCAGAGCAACGGAGCTGCCGCCGAGGAATTCCTCGCCGATCAGAAAGGCCTGTGCAAGTCCTTCGGGCTTCTCCTGAACGGCGTATGTAAGGCTGATGCCGAGTGGCGCCCCATCGCCGAGCAGCTGCCGGAACTTCGGCGTGTCGTCGGGGGTGCTGATGACGAGAATATCCCGGATACCCGCGAGCATCAGCGTAGTGAGGGGATAGTAGATCATGGGCTTGTCGTACACCGGGATCAACTGCTTGCACACGACTCGCGTCGAGGGCCAGAGTCGCGAGCCCGATCCACCGGCGAGAATTATTCCTTTCCTTGTCATACGATCGTCGTGACCCCCGGAACGCCCGCAGGTGTCGACACCTCGCGAACAACGAGTCGTACGAAGGTCTCGCGCACGGACAGCACTGCCAGCACCACCAGCGATCCGACCAGGCTCGCCGACATCCACATCAGGTCGCTGCGGACCATGCAGAGCACGATCAGCATTCCGAGCGCCGCGAGCAGATTGCGCGTGTTGACGGCCTTCACGTCGAGTGCGTCGAGGATGTTGCGAAGCAGAACGTAAATGGCATAAGGAATAGCTCCGATCAGACAGGCTCTGAAGATGGGCACCGCGGGAAGGAATGCAGCGCCGAAGTACCACTCGATGAAG
>JALYOO010000181.1 GCA_030856845.1 Gemmatimonadota bacterium | reverse complement strand
GCATTGCAGGGGCATGATTTAACAAGTCGGGGCGACTGGATTTGAACCAGCGACCTCCTGCTCCCGAAGCAGGCGCGCTACCGGGCTACGCTACGCCCCGATGATAGCAGTCGCGACCATAACCCCGATCGCCTGCGTAACATAACCGCTCACCTGCGGGGCACCAACACCCGTCCCGCCAGCGGCTCCACCACTATTTCAAAGGGCGCATTTCCGATCAGCTCGCCATCCGCCTGACCTAGTCGCGGCGGAATGGTTTCCACACGAAAGCTCGACCCGACACGATAACAAATGCACGGATCGGGACTGAAATCCTTGCGCGCCATCTTCCATAGTATGCGCAGCGCATCGCGCGGTCCCTGAGGAGAGAAAACGCAGGCGTTAAGCAATCCATCATCCCGATGTATTCCGTCGCCGAACGCGAGCAGGTCGTTCATCACGGCGCCGAAGTTCGCGATCAACACCGCCGATGCCCGCATCTCGATCAGCTCGCCATCCACGGTCAGCCGAACGGTGAACTTCTCCAGGCTGACGAATGCGCGGAATGCACCGAAGACGTACGCCGCGAACCCGATCCGCCGCTTGAGATCACCGGGCGCGTGAGCGATCATCGTCGCGTCGAGTCCCACGCCCATACCGATCGCGAACCGCTGGCCTGTGTGCAATCTGCCGAGATCGATCCTCGCTTCGTCGCCCGCCAGCAGGGCAGCGACAGCTTTCGCAACATTGACCGGTGTGCCAAGGGTGCGGGCAACAACGTTTCCTGTTCCACCCGGAAGAATCCCGACCGGCGGACCGGTATGCGCCAGGGCACCGATCACCTCGATGGCTGTTCCGTCGCCGCCCAAAGTGAACACCGCGTCATACGCGGCCGCGTGACGCGAAGCGAGCTCCGCGCCATGACCCGGCGCCATCGTCGGCATCAGATCGAACGCCACCCCGGCCTTCTGAAGCGCCCGACCAGCTTTGCGAACCAACGCCGTCCCACGCCGGGACGCGGGATTCACAATTAGCAAAACGCGCTGGATGTCGACCGGCATTGCCGATAATTAACGACCGCGCGCTTTCATCGCCAACGACCGGCATGCGACGTCATCGGTTACTCCACGCGCTCTCCGGGGTACACGTCAAATGTGCAATCCCTCACACGACCGCCTAACTTCATACCGATGAGACTCGCCGTCCTGGCGCTCCTTGCCGCCGTCACCATTCCCGCTAGGGCCAACGCCAACGCTGCGTTGCCCACCGGACTGTTCGTGGCGAATGCGTTGAACGCGCACCCGCTGCCGCGAGTCGAGCGCGTCCCGTCCGTCGACGGCTACGAGCACTGGTTCAAGCTGGAGCGCGGTCTTCTGACCCTTCGCCCCGACGGACGTTTCATCGCCTCGTTCCGCTACTATAGAAAGCATGTGAAGCCGAAGTCCGCGGTAAGCCCCGGCCCGCTTCTCAACGAGACGTACAAGGGACGCTTCTCCGTCAGCGGTACTCGCATTACACTGCAACCCGACCCGACGAAGAAATACAAGAAGGTTCAACCCATCATCGGCACTATCAATGGCTTGCGCATGTCGCTTCCGTATGTCGTCGCGGAGGGCCAGAGCAAGCACCCGCTGAGACTCGATTTACGACGGGAAGGGAACTGGTAGGAGTCAATCTCGTTTCGAGATTTCGATGATGTGAACCGCCAAGCCATCGAGTATAGGGGCGGGTACCCAGTTTGTTATCGCGCCGTCGCCATTAACGCGGAAGAGGGTTTCTCCGCTATTTCCATCGAGCGTTCTCGCCCGGTATTCCCCAGCCGGAAGAACTCGAGACGCGGCGGCAACAGGGACCCGATTCGCAGGTGAGGAGCCGAGGTTCGCCAGAACGAGGACATTGCGTCCAGCGCCTCGTCGCAGGAAGGCGATGACTCCGTCACTCCCGGTGGTCATTGCAACGAAGTCCCCTGTACCGAGCGCGGGATTCTCTGTTCTCAGATGGATCACCTTCCTATAATGGTTGAGCAGGGAGGCGGGGTCGTTGTCCTGAGCTTCCACGTTCGCGGTGAGTGAGTCGGGATGAAGTGGCGCCCAGGCGGCACCCTTCGTGAAGCCAGATGCGGTGCCTCGGCTCCAGTGCATCGGCGTGCGAAGCCGCGGGTCGGGCTTCGTTCCCGTCATGCCGATTTCCTCTCCGTAGTAGACAAAAGGAAATCCGGGAAGCGTCAGAAGGAGCGATGCGGCCGCGCGCGCCCTTCCGAAATCGCCGCGAAGCTCGGTCATCGTCCGCGTCTGGTCGTGATTCCGCAAAAAAGGCGACCAACGTCCGGGAGGAAAGCTCGCCTGCGCCCGAGTGAGCGCCGGCATGAGCCGCGCACCCGAGCCGGTGCGCACTGCATCGATCAGCAGGTCGGCTATCTCGAAAATGAAATACGAATCGAGCTGATCGGGATAGTATCGGAGGATCTCTTCCGGTTTGTCGTAGGTGACTTCACCGACAGTGAATGAACCGGGCGCGATCCGCTCGAGTGCCGCTTCGTAGTCGCGAAGCCACGGATTGTTGGCGGATGCATTACGAACCGTGTCAGGCGCCTCGAAGAGGTGACCAACCGCGTCGATGCGAAAACCGTCGACCTTGATGTCGTTGAGCCAGAATCGGGCGATCCGCTCTGTCTCCGCCTTCACGGCCGGATTTCCCAGGTTCAAGTCCGGCATCCCGCTCCAGAACAATCCATAGTAGTACTCATCGCGGAACGGTGACCGGTGCCACACCGGCGCATCCCATCCTTTTGCCCTCTTCTGAGTCGGCGACCAGAGATACCAGTCGCGATACGGTGACGCTGAATCCAGGAGCGCCGACTGGAAATACGGGTGCTCCGACGAGCTGTGGTTCAGGACCAGATCCACGAGCACTCTGATTCCGCGCCTGTGCGCTTCGCTCATGAATCGCCGAAAGTCAGCGAGTGTTCCGTAGTCGCGGTTGACCTCGTAGTAGTTCGTTACGTCATATCCGTGATAGCTCGGCGACTGCGCGATCGGCATGAGCCAGATGCAGTTGGCGCCAAGATCCTTTCGTGTGGAAGGATTGCCGTCGTTGATGTAATCGAGCTTACTGGTGAGTCCATTGAAGTCCCCAACCCCGTCTCCATCCGAGTCGGAGAACGAGCGGACGAAAATCTCGTAGCAGACTCCGCTGCCGGCCCATCCGCCGCCGTCCGGCCTGGGTGCCGCCTGGGCTGACAATGCATGGGAGCCCATATAAAAAGTGGAGACCACTCCCCCGGCGATACCACTGGCGAGCGCTTTTCGGAGAAGGCGCATGCGGCGAGAGTGGTGATGGTATCGTGGACGTGTCACTCGACCCCGCGCGGGTGTACGAGAAGCAACAGTTTCCCCACCGTCGATCCGGGCAGTATTATAACGGCACCGGCGGGCGGAGGCCGACTGCCCTGCGTTCGGCCTTGGCGCATTCAAGATCCTTCTTTCCTTTCACTAATGCCAATTCTGGCATTACGATGTATGCGTTACGGTGGAAAGGCCGTCACTGCGCAGATCAAAACGCAGCCAGGCCGTGGCGAATCCCAATCTCACTCGAGCTCAGGATACTGCAATCCGGCGGTCACTGATTGTCACGCGCTGTCGGGTTCGGTTGGCGGCGCTATTTGCCGTCGTCGCATTTGGGGCGAGCTGCATGGGAAAGGCTGATGGTGCCACTCCGGCCAGCGGCGATCGCTTCACCATTGGTGTTGGGAGCGTTCCATCGCACACGGCATCCAGTGATCCACGGATTGTCCAGGTGAAGGAGCACACGGCGCGGCCGACGGTTTCAGTTCTTCGTGATGCGTTCGCGATTCCGCAGCTTGGCGGTCGCACGAGGCGTATCTGGATTTATCTACCTACCGGATATGCAACCGGAAGCCGCCGCTACCCCGTGTTGTACATGCACGACGGACAGAATGTGTTCGACAACGCGACGAGCTTCGCGGGTGAATGGGGAGTGGACGAGAGTCTCGACAGCCTCGCCGCGCTCGGTGATAGAGGAATCATTGTCGTTGCCGTCGATCACGGGGGTAGCAAGCGTCTCGACGAGTATTCGCCGTGGAAGAATCTGCGGCAGGATGCACGGGTGTACATCGTGAGCGGTGCGCTCGAAGCAGCTACGAGAGAAAAAGCCGCAGTGTACGTCAAGGATCAGGAGCGGATGCTGGAGGCTCTTATCGCCGCCGGTCTGCGTCGCGATTCCAGTGTTGCTGCATACGTTCGAGCGGATGGCAAGCACTCGGAGTGGTTCTGGCGGCGCGAATTTCCCACTGCGTACCGGTGGCCTTTCCGTCCGTAGCACTGTCTGTTGGCTAGTGTTCCGAACGACAGTGTGTTGCGTGTAACGCGTCCACAGCTCGGTACCCCACGACACCGATATCCCTGACTCAGATACCGTGAACAGAATGAGACAGCTTCGCCTTACTGTTGCAGCGACGATTCTCGTCAGCGGCTGCGCCACGGCACCCACCGCTGCAACCACGTCAGTGCCTGCGCTCCGGTTTCTTCTCATCAACGACGTGTACTTCGGCGATACGCTGCGCGATGGAACAGCGGGTCTCGCCCGCGTAGCAGCTTTGCGCGATTCGCTCGCGCGAACCGGCCCCGTGACATTCGTCCTCGCCGGCGACTTTCTCTCCCCGAGCCTGCTCAGCAAATGGCACCGCGGTGTGCAGATGATCGAGCAGCTCAATGCCGCGAGGCTCGATTTTGCAACGTTCGGCAATCACGAATTCGAGCTCGATCGCGATACGCTGATCGCTCGCATCGCAGAGTCGCGCTTCAAATGGACGTCCGCGAATTGTATGGCGGCGACAGCAGATCCCTTTCCCCGCGTCTCGAAGTGGGACACGCTCACGGTTAGCGGCACGCGAATCGGAATGTTCGGAGTGACGCTCACCGGTGACTATCGCCGCTATGTCAAATGCGGCAACGCCGACAGCGCCGCCCGCGCATCGATCAACGCTCTCCAGGCCGCAGGCGCTCAGCTCATCATCGGCCTGACACATCAATCGCTGACCGCCGACAGCGCACTGCTCGCCCGCGAGCCCGCCCTCGACCTGATACTCGGCGGACACGAACACGAGTTTCACCGCATTCTCATCGGCGGTAAGCGTCTCGTGAAAGCCGACGCGAACTCGAGGTCGGCCCAGCTCGTGATGGTGAGTCGCGGACCGTCGGGCTGGAATCAATCCGATGAGCTGATCGCGATCGACGGCCGAATCGCGATGGACCGGCCCACGGCTGATGTCGTCAAGCGATGGCAGGACAGTCTCATCAAGCGCCTCGGCCCCGAGCGCGTCATCGCGACGACAAGCTTTCCGCTCGACGGCCGCGATGCGTCGAATCGCGCGCGTGAATCGCCACTCGGTGACGTTGTCACCGATGCCATCAGGCTCGGCACCGGTGCGGACGTCGCGGTGATAAACGCGGGCACGATGCGAATCGACGACGTGATTCCCGCCGGGCCCATCACGAACTATCAACTCGAATCGATCTTCCTCTTTCCCGACGAGAGCAGGATCATGACCTTTCCCATCACAGGCGCCCGATTGAAGGAGATCGTCGAACGCGGTGTCTCTGAGACCGCCGTGGGCAGGGGCGCGTACCTGCAGGTCTCGGGACTTAAATATCGGTGGGATGCATCACGTCCGTCCGGGTCGCGAATCATTGGCGATGTCGCGCTGTCAAATGGTCGTGTGCTCAAGCCCGGAGACGTCGTGCGGCTGTCTTTCAATGTCTACCCCGCCTGCGAAGGGGGCGACGGCTACATCGTCCCCGAAGCGAAGGCGGCGTGCGAAGTTCGCGATAAGGCACCGCGCGCCGTGGATCTCGTCATGAGTCACATCACGACGCGGCTCGGGGGAAAGGTTACAGAACCGGAGGCTGGTCGCGTTACGAGGATGTGAGCGATCATGAGGCTTATGCCGTCGGCGGCCGCCTGCGTCGATCTTGAATCTCTGCATAAGGCGTTGTGCGTTATGTGTTTGGAGTGAGGCGTGATGAGTAACCCGTTCAGCGTGATGCGTTACCTGTCTGCGCCAGCGGGTAACGCGAAACGCTCAACAATCGACTCACCACGCCTGACCCTGAACGCGTCACGCAAAACGGCAGTCAGCCCGCACGGCAACAACTTTCTTACAGAGTCCGTACTGACGCGCAAATACAACCTCGTGCATCTTGAATTGCTGAACACGAAGGCCTTGACCCACACCCCTACCATGTCATGACCAATCGAAGGGATTTCGTCAAACAGGGAACGCTCGTCGCTGGCGCAATCGCCGCGGAAGCGGCGTTCCGAAAAGCGCATGGCCTCGCGCCGCTCACTCCGGAGCCGCCCGCCCCGGTGATGGACGCAGCCACGCGCGACCTGATGATGGACGCTCTCAATGCGGCCAAAATGGCTGGCGCCAGCTACGCCGACGTGCGTATCGGGCGTTATCTCCAGAACTTCGTGCAGACCCGCGAGCAGCAGATTACCAACGTCGTCGACACCGATTCGATGGGCGCCGGAGTGCGCGCACTCGTCGACGGCACGTGGGGTTTCGCCGCCACACGCACCATGACAAAGGACAGCGTCGCTGACGCAGCGAAGAAGGCCGTGGCAGTCGCGAAGGCAACGAGAGCCGGACGCGACAAACCGGTCGAGCTCGCGCCATCGCCCGTGTACAAGGACGTCAGCTGGAAGAACGCCTACACAATCGACCCGTGGACCATTCCCATTGAGCAGAAAGCGGATCTTCTGCTGAAGGCGAACGCCGCCGCAATGAAGGCACAGAACGTAAAGTTCGTTTTCAGCGGAATGTTCTTCAGGAAGAACGAGCGCAACTACGCCAACACGGACGGCTCGGTCATCACCCAGACGATTATCCAGAGCTGGGCGCCGATGCAGTTCACCGCTGTCGCACCTGATCAGTCGGACTTCCAGAACCGAGGCTCCGTTTCACCGCCCGCTGGACGCGGTTACGAGTACATCCTCGCGCAGGATCTCGCCGGCAACGCGGTGAAGTGGGGAGAGGAAGCGTCGCAGAAGCTGAAGGCAAAGCCGGTGGATGTAGGCCGCTACGACCTGGTGCTGCATCCGTCGCATCTCTGGCTCACCATTCACGAATCCATCGGTCACCCGACGGAGCTCGATCGCGCCAACGGATACGAGGCGAACTATGCCGGCACGAGCTTCCTCGCGCCGCCGGAAAAAGTTCTCGGCAAGCTCAAATACGGTGCACCGTTCATGAATGTTCAGGGAGATCGTTCGCAGGTCGGCGCACTGGCGACGATCGGATACGATGATGACGGCGTGAAGCCCGACGACTTTCTCATCGTCAAGAACGGAATGTTCAACGACTACCAGACCACTCGCGAGCAGGCCAACTGGCTCAAGTGGTGGTACGACTCGAAGGGCGAGCCAACGCGCTCGCACGGCTGTTCGTATGGAGACTCATGGTCGAGCATCCAGTTCCAGCGCATGCCGAACGTTTCACTCATGCCGGGAGACAAAGAGCAGAGCTACGAGGATTTGATCGCCGGAACGGATCGCGGCATAGCGATCGTCGGCGATGGCTCGTTCTCGATCGATCAGCAGCGCTACAACGCGCAGTTCGGGGGCCAGGTATTTCATGAGATCAAGGGCGGCAAGATCGTCGGCATGCTGAAGGACGTCGCCTATCAGATGCGCACGCCGGATTTCTGGAACGCGATGGACATGATCGGCGGCCGCAAGAGCTATGAGCTCGGCGGAAGCTTCTTCGACGGCAAAGGCCAGCCGTCGCAGATCAATGCAGTGAGCCATGGCTCGCCGCCGGCGCGATTCCGCAACATCAACGTCATCAACACAGGGAGGAAGGCGTGAGTCGCGACATTATCGAGACCGCTCGCGAGCCGAAAAGGCTGATCAACGCGGAGCCGTTCGCGATTCCCGCTGGAGCGTTGCTCACGCGGGAACAGGCGCAGGAGATCATTCAGAAGGTCGTCAAGTTCTCTAAAGCCGATGAGGTTGCGGTGAACATCGGATCCGGCTGGGCATCGAATATCCGGTTTGCGGCGAATCAGGTGTCGACATCAGGTTCAGTCACGAACGTGGGAATCAGCGTGAACAGCACGATCGGAAAGAAGCACGGTGTTGTCAGCACCAATGATGTTTCCGATGCATCGCTGAAGCGCGTCGTCGAAGAATCAGAGGCGCTCGCACGTCTCTCGCCGGATGATCCGGAAAACATGCCCGCACTCGGCCCCCAGACCTACCAGCCGGGGAAGGGATGGTTCGACGCAACGGCGAACGTAACTGCCACAGAGCGCGCCCGGGCTGCGATGACGGCGCTCGAGCCGGCGAGGAAGGCCGGGGATCTCAATACCGCCGGATTCATCGTCGTGAACGCAAGCGCGAGTGCGCTTGGCAACAACAAGGGGCTGTTCGCTTACAACCGTGGCACCAATGCCAACTATACGGTGACTGTGCGAACCAACGATGGAACAGGATCAGGATGGGCCGGCGGTGAGCACCCCGACTGGCGTCAGCTTGATTTTGCCGGAATCAGCAGGCGCGCGCTCGAGAAAGCTCGTCTCTCCCGGAACCCGGTGGCAATCGAACCGGGCCGGTACACTGTGATTCTGGAACCGCAGGCAGTCGGTGATCTGGTTCAGCTGGTAGGTGGCTCACTGGCCGC
>JALYOO010000157.1 GCA_030856845.1 Gemmatimonadota bacterium | reverse complement strand
GAGAAAATCTGGTCGTACCACGATGCGCACACCGGGAACTGGCTCGCACGGCTGCTGGTGTATCGGGCAGTCCGAACGTTCGGGGCGTGCGGCTTGACGAATCGACACGAGACAGAACGCGCGCTTCGTGACGCCGTAGCCAGCACGCTGTATTCCGGAATATCATCGCTCGCTGGCTCGGGCTCTAGACAGCTTTGGCCAGACTGATCGTTCTCGGCACGCTCGCCTCTGACGCGTTTGCCGGCATGACCTGGATGACCATGCAGGTGGCGGCCGGTCTCCGCCGGCTCGGACACGACGTCTACTATTTCGAGACCACCTCCGACTGGCCGTACGATCCTCTGCGGCGGTGCAAGGTGTGCGACTCTGATTACGCAATTCCCTACCTCGAGCAGGTTGCCAAGCGATTCGGGTTGGCGGGGCGGTGGGCTTATCGTCGCAGCTACTCCGATAAAGCCTGGCTCGGAATGGAAGCGGCGCGGGCAACCGAGCTCCTCGCATCAGCGGACGCGGTGTTCAATATCGCGGGCGCAACACGAGTGGCACAGGAGAATCTGCGCGTACGGCGTCTCGTCTTTTTTGGAACTGATCCCGTATGGCATGAGCTGGCTTTTTCGCAAGGGATCGGCGATGCTGCTGATGTGCTCGCCGAGCATAATGATGTGGTTACCTACGGAGAGAATATCGGGCGGGCGGACTGCATAATCCCACCGCTACCGCGACTGCGTGCGACAACGAGGCAGCCCATCCTCATGGATCTGTGGAAATCGGGGCCGCCCGCAAGACAGGAATTCACCACTGTCGGGAACTGGCTGCAGACGGGTCGCGACATTGAATACCGCGGTGAATCATATCTCTGGAGCAAGCACCACGAGTTCATGAAGTTTCTGGACGTACCGCTAGCTGTCGCACAGCCGGTAGAGCTGGCGACAAACCTCAACGACATCGAAGCCGGATGGAAGGGACAGGGCGCTACAGTTGCGGGATTCGCCATGCCGCGGGATGATCGCGCGCTTCTCGGCGACAGCGGGTGGCGGATAACGAGCGCGAGTGATTTCACGACCGACCCCTGGGCCTATCACGACTATATCGTGGCATCGAGCGGAGAGTTTACCGTCGCGCGCGACCTCAACGTGCGGCTCAAGAGCGGCTGGTTCAGTGAACGGAGCGCCTGTTATCTCGCTGCTGGACGACCCGTCATCACCCAGGACACAGGATTCGGATCGGTATTACCGACGGGTGAAGGACTCTTCTCATTCACGACGAGAGATGACATCCTGGGCGCTTTCGATGCCGTCGCGACGGATTACAAGCGGCACAGCAACGCTGCGTATGCCATCGCGCACGAATATTTCCGGGCCGAAGCAGTGCTGTCCAAGTTGCTGGCAGACCTGGGTTTATAGTTACGTGACTTCAAGACGCCGGTTGATCGTAAACGCCGACGATTTTGGGCTGGATGCCGGTATCAGTCGCGGCATCATCGCCGCACACGAACGCGGAGTTGTGACGAGTACCAGCCTGATGGTACGGGGGCGCGACGCCGAGCAGGCCGTGACCCAGAGCCACGCTTTTTCTGCACTCGGCCTGGGTCTCCATCTGGACCTCGGCGAGTGGGCATTCCGGAATGGCGAATGGGTTCCGCTGTATCAGGTCGTACCGATCGATTCACCCATCGCTGTTTCGCGCGAAGTTGATCGTCAACTCGAATCGTTCCGTGAACTTGTGGGACGCGATCCGACTCACATCGACTCGCACCAGCACGTGCACCAGCGCGAGCCCATTCGGTCAGCGGCGACACGAATTGCGGCCGAAGTGGGCGTTCCACTCCGGCATGAAACAGCGTCAATACGCTACCTGGGCCGGTTTTACGGGCAAACCACAGAAGGAGAGCCAATCCCCGATTCAATTTCGGTCGCCGCGCTGCTGTCGATTATCGAGACGCTACCACCCGGCATCACCGAGCTGTGCTGTCATCCGGGTTACGTGAAAGACACGGACCATGCCGAGTATCCGACGATGTACTCCGGGGAACGCGAGATGGAGCTTTCCGCACTATGCGAGCCGAGAGTACGGGAGGCAATTGCAGCGGGGGGGATCGAGCTATGCTCATTCGAACACCTGCGGCAAGAAAACTGAATGCGCATCACAGTACTCGGATACGTCGTCCGTGGGCCAACCGGCGGCATGGCCTGGCACCATCTTCAGTACGTCCTGGGCCTCGTCCGCCTCGGCCACGACGTCCGCTTCGTCGAGGACAGCGATGACTACCCGGCATGCTACGACCCGACCCGTTATGTAATCGATACCGATCCATCGTACGGGCTCCGCTTCGCAGCTGATGCATTCCGGCGGCTCGGACTTGAGAAAATCTGGTCGTACCACGATGCGCACACCGGGAACTGGCTCGGGCCTGACGCCCGGCACGCAGAAGAATTCTGCAGATCGGCTGACATGGTGCTCAACCTATCGGGCACGAACCCTCTCCGTGACTGGACCGGCGGAACGCCAGTAAGGGCTTACGTCGACACCGATCCCGCATTCACGCAGATCCGTCATCTGAAAAGCCCGGCAGCGAACTCCCTGACGGCAGGACACAACGCGTTCCTTTCGTTCGGCGAGAACATTCCCCGCGGGTCTGCGCGGATTCCTGATGACGGATTTCCCTGGATGGCGACGAGGCAGCCGATAGTGCTCGAGCAGTGGCGCGTCGTTCGGCCGCTTCCTGGAGCATTGTATACAACCGTGATGCAGTGGGAGAGCTACCGCACACTCCACCACGAGGGTGTCACCTATGGAACGAAATCCGCCTCGTTCGAGCCTTACCTCGGCTTACCCACGCTCACGTCATTTCCGCTGGAGATTGCGCTTGGCAGTGTAGATGCGCCGCAGGAGAGATTGCGAGCGCACGGCTGGTCCATCGTGGATCCTCTCGATGTGGCCCGTACGCCATGGAGCTATCAGTCCTACATCAGACAGTCGAGAGGTGAGCTGACCGTCGCGAAACAGGGATACGTCCTGAGCAATGCTGGCTGGTTCAGTGAGCGAAGCGCGGCCTACCTGGCGAGTGGACGGCCGGTAGTAACGCAGCGCACTGGCTTCTCGACTGTGCTGCCAGTCGGAGCGGGCCTGCTCGAGTTCAGCACTCCGGCGGAGGCAGTCGCCGCCTTGACGGAAGTCGAAAGCGATTATGCGCTTCACTCCCGGGCTGCACGTGAACTTGCCGAGCAGTACTTTGATTCGGACCTGGTTCTCCCGCGGCTTCTCGACGACGCCGTTGACCAGGCCAACGCCTGAGCCAGGTCACCCCATCCACACTCCCACGCAAGCGAGGAAGGATGTTTCCGATCCGTCGCAGCTCAATGATTCCCGCACTTTGTATTGCCGCGCTCAGCGCTGTTCCCTCCGCCACTGATGCGCAGTCCAGCTTCACCATGGCATGGTCGTCGCAGGTGCCGGCCTCCGTTTCCGAATTCAAGGCCGGCTGGGTCGACGCCGAGAATGTCTTCAACCCTTCGGCGGCCGAACACTTCAAGAAAGCAAGCGACCTGGACCCTTCGTTCGGCATCGCCCGGGTGATGAGCGCCGGATTTAGTGCGTCGGTGAGCGCCGCGGACCGAACCGCGGAATTCAACCGCGGTGTCGCCGATGCCGCGAAGGCAGGCACGCCCGAACTGCTGCTGGCATTGGCGTGGAGGGCGAGTGGCGAGGGTCGCTTCGCCGAGGCGAGAACATTGTTCGGCGCGGCGAGCCAGTTGTTGCCTGACGACAAATATCTCGCCTTCAACGCCGCCACCACCGGAGTCACCGTCAGTTCTGACGCCGCGGAAGCATCGCGCAAGCTCGTTGCCAAGTTCCCGGATTATTCCGGCGGTTACAATACGCTCGCCTACAATCTCTGGGCGGTGAACGATTCCGCCGGCGCACTCCAGGCCGCGAAACGTCAGGTCGAGCTGGCGCCGAAGAATCCCAACGCGTACGACTCCCATGCGGAGATTCTTGCCTGGAGCGGCAACCTAACGGAAGCCGAAAAACAATACCGGCAGGCCGTGGCAACAGAACCCCGATTCACCGAGGGGTTGGCGGGACTTGCTGAGGTACAGGCGCTTCAGGGTCGTGGCGCGGCCGCGCGTGAAACGCTGGCAAGAGCGGTCGCAGCTTCATGGTCACCCGCCGAGCGAATTCAGCGAAAGAGAGAGATCGCGGGGACATACGTCTTCGAAGGGAACTACCGCGCCGCAATCGATCAGCTCAAGGCTGCGGAGACGGATGCCAGGGCGAGCCAGCTAACGGTTCCCCTCGCGGGTATCCACTCCCATATCGCAATCCTGGAATCGCTGCTCGGCAATGCTGCTCCCGCTCATGCGGCGCTCGCCCAGAGCGCATCCGCCACGCTTCCCGGCCCATTCGGGACACTGAACCGGCACTTGTTCGCAGTATACGCGCACGCGAACCTCGGGCACTGGGACGCGGCGAAAACTTCGCTGGCGGCTGCACGGTCGGCCGCGAGTGCAAGCACCCCGAACGCACCTGCCTCAATCACGCTTGCCGAGGGATATCTGGCGCTCAAGGAAGGTCGAGCGGATGCGGCGATGGCCGCATTTACTACCGCTGATCCGTCCGATCCGGTTGCGGCTGCCTGGCTCGGCCAGGCCCATCTCGCAGCCGGGCATGCCTCGATGGCGACGCCGCTGCAAAAGCGTTTTGCAGACAATCGTCAGATCTCGTTCCTCGATATCAACTGGCTGACCACGAAGTCTCCGCCGCGGGGCGGGCGCGCGGCTCAGCCGAGACGGGCGCGGCGTTGATCTAGCGATGGAGGAGGCACACGGGCCGACGACCGAAGTGAGTCGTTGCCTGGACCAGCTGGATCACCCGCTCCGGACCATGGAAGTGCTTGAACACGCCGCATGGCGGTCAATACGGGCGTAGACCCTCGGCACGACGCGTCCGCCCGAGTGTAGAAGGTCCCATTTGCGTTTCCGATGCAGAGGTCTTAGAGTACCCCCCGCAATCCCCACCGATGGTCTTCTGACGTCATATACGTCAGAAATTCCGCAGCGTGTTTGGAACTCGTCCACTATAGAGGCGTTTTTGTCCGGTCCAGGTAGCAATAAGGCATCCGCGTTAGCGTACGGACTGCCCTGCTCGCGTACGATCATTCAGCGGAGCGATCTGCCGTTGGGACTACCCTTCGCTGACGCTGGCCATCTTCGGGAGGCACTCGATGGGGACGTCTAGCAGGCCTGCACACCGTTATGGGTCGACTGGCAGCGTCACGGGGGCGGTTAAGTACCGCCTTTTTCGTCAGGCCGATCTCGCCGGCGTGCTCCGTCTCTGGGAGACAGCTCCGGGGTGGGGAGCGATCACGGCGGACAAGTGGAAGCGGTGGTACGTGGACGTGCCGTACGGGCCCGGTCTCGTGGCGCTGGCGGTGACTGAGACGGAGGAGGTGGTGGGACAAATGGTCTTCAGCCGGACCATGGTCCGCGTGGGCGACCGCGAAGTGCGGGCACTTCGCATCTCCGCGCCGATCCTCGATCCCCGCATCAGACACCAGTCCGTGCGGGATCCGAGTTACCCTGTGATCCAGCTCTACGAGGTGGTAGCTCGAGCCGCCCGCGACGAGGGGGTGAGTCTCATCTACAGCCTGCCGGAGCATAGCTGGCTGCCCTTGTTCCGCTGGGGGCGACGCGTCGGTGGTCCGCTGTGGGACTTCGCGGACACCGAGTACGGATGCGTGGAGCTACCGCTCGCGCGCTGGCGTTCGCAAGCACTGCGGGTCATCGAGGTCGAGGCGGCCAGGGTCCACGAGCCAGCCGCCGGGTTCGACGAGCTGTGGCGCGACGGCTCCAAGTGCCTTGCGCAGCTCTGTTCAGTGACACGTCCGCCCGAGTGGGTGGCCTTCAAGAACCGGGGCCATGATTGGTTGGAGATTCGAGACCGCCGGAGTGGATCGCTCGTCGGCTACTCCGCAGTAAAGCGCCAGAGCGGACTGCTGGCCGACATTTTCGCGCGGACGCCGTCGCAGACCGCCGACGTGCTGCAGGGTACGCTTCGGTGGTTTGCGGATCGCGAGTTGTCCGGAGGCACGGTGAAGGCGCTCAAGGCTATGGAAACGCCGGTGCTTCGCGACGCGCTCCGCGACGTCGGATTCGAGCCCGTGGATTTCATGTTTGCGTTCGTCTGTTGTTCACTCGATGCGGAGCTGCCTCGCGAATCGATCGCTCCGGACCGCTGGTACCTGACGGCGGGGGACTGAGCGCGCCGTGGACATCCGCTACCGCCTGTTCGAGGAGAACGATCTCGCCGCCGTCCGAACTCTGTGGGAGGAGAACACGACGTGGGGGCCGCTCACGGCTGAAATGTTCAACCGATACATGGTCGAATGGCCGCTCGGGCCGGCCGGTGGGGTCCTGGCGATCGATGACGCATCGGGAGAGATCGTCGGCCAGTTCGCGTTTGTGCCGTCGCTCGTGCAGGTCGCCGATCGTCAGTTGCGCGCATTCCGTCCGGCGGCACCGATCATCGCGAAGCGCGTCCGCTTCAGCTCCCCCAACCCGCTCAAGCACCCCGCCGCGGGCATGTACCTCCATGCCGTCAAGGCCCTGCGAGCGCGAGGCGACGGCTTGATCTACATGGTGCCCGACCCGCGGTGGATGAGGTTCTTCAGAATGTTCCCGGGCCTGGTCTGCGGAAAGTTCCCACTCTGGAGCATTCCGCTTCCGTTCGCCGCGCCGCTCGCGCTGCCTGCCGGGCTCTCGGCCGCTCCAATGACAAAGTGGGACGGTCGGGTCGATCGCCTCTGGGAACTCGGCTCACGCCTGCACGGCTGCCAGGTCGTGCGGGATGCACAAACGCTCTCCTGGCGGACGGGAACCGGGGAATACCGGGTCACCGGGATTCACCGCGGCGATGAGCTCATCGGAGTCGTCGCGGCACGCGCCAAGGGCGACCGCCAATGGCTGATCTGCGATCTCCTGTTCGCCGACGCGGACGACGCGCTCATCGGAGTACTCGCTGAGGCTGTCAATCAGGGCAACGAAGCGGCAGCGGCGGCCCCACCAGAGCGACCGATCCATAAGGCAGCGGTGCTCGTTACTCCGATCATGGAACGTGCGGCACGTGCATTGGGGTTCACCCGCGACGCGTACGACTTCCCGCTCGTGATCCAGATCCTCGACCGGTCGATCTCCGCCGCCGACCTGGCGCCGGACCGGTGGTTCGTCAGCGCCAATGACTGAGAAGCGCCGACCCCGCAGACTGCTCCGGGAACGTGGCACACTTCGCGATGGTCATGCGGCACTTTGGCTCGATACGCGCTGAGCCAGTTTTCCAGTGCAGGTGCGGCATGCGCCGCACGCTGCCGTCTCTCATTAGCTATGGAGCAGGACATGTCACACATCGCCGGCCGTTTCATCCAGATGATCGCGGAGTCGTATCAGATCCCGGTGGAGAAGATCACGCCAGAGACGAGCTTCGAATCGATGGGCATCGATTCGCTGGGCGCCATGAGCATGATCGGCGAAATCGAGGAGGAGTTCAACATCAGCGTGCCCAACGAGGACGTGCTCACGATGAGCACGGTCGGTCAGGCACTCGCGTGCCTGCAGCGTCTCGTGCCGGAAGAAGGCGACACACCAGCGGAGCGCGTTCATTGACCGACGCGGCGCGCGTCGTCGTGACGGGAACGGGTGTCATCTCGGCCCTCGGCACGGACCGTCACCACTTCTGGGCCGCGCTGAGCCAGGGATGTAGCGGCATTCGCCCGATCAAGTCGGTGGACTGCACCGGGTTGCGCTTCTCGAACGGTGCGGAGGTCCGCGACTTCGACCCAGCTGCCCATCTCGAGCCGAAGCAAGCCGACCAGATGGATCGGTTCGCGCAGTTCGGCTTCATCGCCGCACGCGAGGCGGTGGTCGACTCGGGCATTGCGTGGACTGATGATCTCCGCGAGCGGACCGCCATCGTCACCGGATCCTGCCTCGGCGGACGCGTGCTGGAGCATTCCTTGATTTCGGAGTTGCACGCGGGAACACGCTCGCGCGTTCCCCCCCTGGCGATTCCCCGCGGCATGGAGAACTGCGCGGCGAGCCAGATCTCGATCGCGTACGGCGTTGTGGGGCCGGTCTACACCGTCACGACGGCGTGCAGCTCGTCAAATCATGCGATCGGCCAGGCCTTTCATCTCGTACGGAGCGGAGCGGTACAGGCGGGGATCGCCGGGGGGAGCGAGTCGCCGTTCACGTTGGAGCACCTGCGCATGTGGGAAGCGCTGCGTGCGGTGTCGCCCGACACCTGCCGGCCGTTCTGCCGCGACCGCAAGGGGATGATTCTTGGAGAGGGCGGCGCGATGCTGATGCTGGAATCGCTGGAAGGAGCGCTCGCACGCGGCGCGCACATTTACGCGGAGATCGCCGGATACGGCGCCTCGTCGGATGCGCACCACATCACCCATCCGCAGGTGGACGGTGCCGCGAGAGCGATGCGCGGCGCACTGCGCGACGCCGGCATCGAGCCGAAAGCGGTGACCTACATCAATGCGCATGGGACGGGCACCGCCGCGAACGACACCACGGAAACAACCGCGATCCGATCCGTTTTCGGCTCCCACGCGGACAACATCGCGGTGAGCGCGACGAAGTCGATGCATGGGCATGCGCTCGGTGCAGGGTCGGCACTCGAGGCGGTCGCGACCGTTCTCGCACTGCATAACGACCTGCTCCCGCCAACCGCCAATTTCACGTCTGCCGATCCGCTATGCGATCTCGACGTGATAGCCAACGAGGCGCGCGAGCAGCGAGTCGAATACGCGCTCTCGAATTCCTTCGCCTTCGGCGGCCTGAACGCCACGCTGGCGTTCCGTCGCTGGGACGGCTGACGTGCCGCTGTACGAGACGAGCGTTCCGCATGCGCACGGACGAGCGGAAGCCGTCACGCGGCTCCAGATCTACATGGAGCACGCCCGCGCGTTCGCGGATCTCGACGTATCCTGGACCGGCGATGACGCGCGCTTCTCCACCTCCGTGCAGGGCATCCGCGTGTCGGGTCGGCTTCGGGTGGAGGAGGACTCGCTTCAACTGGCGGTCCAGCTGCCGCTCATCGCCTACCCGTTTGCCGGCTGGTTGTCCAAGATCCTGCGCGTCGCGCTCCGGGAGGGCGGCGAGCTCTCTCGTGGCCGCATGGCCGAACACGCGGATGAGCCTGACGAGCGCACACGCGGAGCGGCCGACGAATCGCGCTCTGACCCCATCGTGTTGTACCTGCATGTTCCAAAAGCCGGGGGTACCACGCTCGGCGAGTACGTGTTCAACCAATGCCGCACGATCGGTGGACGCGACGAAGGTCTCATGCATTCGGGTGTGCTCTTCCTCCCGTATGGATTCATCAAGGAGCCCAGTCTCGCAATCCCGGCGTACGTCTTCCCGCTGCTGGCGCGCGCCGACCTGCGCGCGGTGATCGGCCACTTCTGGTTCGGCCTGCACGCGTGCGTCGGCCGGCCTGCCCAGTACATCACGCTGCTGCGCGATCCGGTGGAGCGTACGCTGTCGCTCTACCATTATCTGCACGCCGACGGACAGGTCACACTCGACGACTTCGTTGTCACCCCTGCGTTGAAGGAAGTCGACAATGATCAGACGCGCCGCATCGCCGGCGTGGATCCCGGCATCGGTGAATGCACAGAAGAGATCCTGCGCGTCGCCAAGAACAACCTGCGCGAGCATTTTACGGTCGTCGGCGTCACGGAGCGGTTCGAGGAGACACTGGCCTTGCTCAGGCGTAAGCTCGCATGGTCCAGAGCGGTGCAGTCCTTTCCCAGAAACGTGAACGACAGGCGCCCCAAACGAGAGGCAATCCCGAGAGCGACGCTGGACGCCATTCGGAATCGAAATGCGCTCGACCTCGAGCTCTACGCATTCGCGAATCACCTCATGGACGCAACGACAGCATGACGCTCACGTATCTGGTGGCTGGACGGCCCGGCGAGCGGGCTCTCGAGGCGGGGAGCTGACGCCGGTGGGCTTTCACGCTCAGGAACGCCCGCGTACGGTGGCGATCGTCGACTGGAGCCATCTCGTCGAGGACTTTCTCGACAATCTCGGACTCTCGTTCGAGGCCTTCTGCCGCGACGTGACGGGGGGCTGGATGTTCGGCTACGTCGAGGCGCTCGCGGCTGCCGGCTGCCGCGCCGACATCCTCTGCGTCTCGGCTCGCGTCACGGCCGTCACACGCCATAGGCACGAGCCAACTGGAGCGACGATCGTCGTTCTCCCGGCGACGCCACTCTACCGCGCGCTTCGCCGCGCGGTGCCGAACCCGTACGCGCCGATGCTTGAGAACGCGGTCGCGGCTTCGTACGGGCCGCGTAGAGTCTGGCTCGCAGCCCTCAAAGAGATCGCCGGCTATGCGTCGACGCCGCTGGGCGCGCTCGCGCGCGAGATTCGACGCTACGACGCGGTGATCTGTCAGGAGTACGAGAGCCCACGCTTCGATGCTTGCGTGCTCCTGGGCCTGGCCATCGGGCGGCCCGTGTTCGGGACATTTCAAGGCGGCAACTGGCAACTGAGTCACCTCGAGCGTCCCGTGCGCCCCCTCACCCTGCGGGCGAGCGCGGGTCTGATCGTCGGGACCCGATCGGAGCACATGCGCCTCGCCGCGCGCTACGGGCTCGACGACCGGCGGATCGCCCGCATCTTCAACCCGCTGAATACGGCGCCATGGTTCGAGACAAGCGCCGAGGACGTGCGCGGAGTTGTGCGCGCGTCGCTTGGCATCCCGGCGCACGCGAGCGTCGTGGCGTGGCACGGCCGCATGGACCTCCATCGAAAGGGACTCGACGTGCTCATCGCTGCGGAGCGCGAACTCCGTCAGAGGGGCGACGGCGTTCGCCTCTTGCTGATCGGGACCGGCCGCGACGCATCCGAGCTGCGGCGCATGCTTTCGGCGCATCCCATCGAGGGGCTCACGTGGGTGGACCGATACGTCACGGACAAGCGCGAGCTCGCCCGGCTTCTGTCCGCCGCCGACGTCTACGCCTTTCCGTCACGCCACGAAGGCTTCCCGGTCGCGCCCATAGAGGCGATGGCATGCGGAATACCCGTTGTCGCGGCGAACGCCGATGGCGTCGCGGACATACTCGAGGGCGGCGAGGCGTCGGGCGGCCTCGTGGTTCCGACAGACGACGCCGGAGCACTCGCTTGCGCGCTCGCTCGACTTTTGGACGATGACACCCTGCGGCGTGAATTCGGCCGAAGGGCTCGGGAGCGCGTCGCCGGTCATTTTTCGGTCGAGGCAGTCGGCGGGGCGCTCCGACAGCTCCTCTTCAGGGACAGTGCATCGGACGATCGACCGGCGGCTCGCGTGGTTGGCTGGCCTGCAAATCGGTACCCTGCCGCGGTCCGCGGTAGTGCACTCGCATTTTCCGCGGAAAGGCAGGAAGGAGGTCCGTAACACTAATGGTGTCCGAACGCGTCAGAGTCTTTGGCATAGGACTGAGCAAGACGGGCACATCGAGTCTCGGCGAGGCCCTCAACCTTCTCGGGGTCCGAACCATCCACTTTCCTTTCGACGAGGACACGTATCGCAAACTCTCGAACGGCCGAGTTGACCTCGCGATTCTCGACGTGTATCAGGGCGTCGTCGACATCCCCGTCGTGCCGTTCTACAAGCAGCTGGACGCCGCCTACCCCGGGAGCAGATTCGTGCTGACGGTGCGCGACCCGGGGCCGTGGCTTCGGTCCGTCGAGCTTCACTGGGAGCTCATGAACGACTGGTGGGACCGGTACCCGGAGTTCAAGCGGTTTCAGGAATTCATCGGCAGGCGCGTGTACGGCTCGGTCGAGTTTTCGCGGGATGGCTTTCTCTCGGCCTACGAGAGTCATGTCCGAGACGTCCGGGTGTACTTCGCAGGCAGGCCCGAGGCCCTGCTCGAAATCGATATCTGCGCCGGAGAAGGTTGGGAGACGCTCTGTCCGTTCCTTGAGTTGCCCGTTCCCAACGTCGCGTTCCCGCATGCGAACGAGTGGATGCACCAGCTCCTCGAAGCTACGCGCGAACTCGACGAGGTGGTCCCCGAAGGGTCGACGGTGCTCCTCGTCGACCAGGCGGGGTTCGGACGCGGATTCGCAGTCGGGCGACGGGTGCTTCCGTTCGTGGAACGTGACGGATCGTACGACGGAGACCCGCTCGACGACGCCCATGCTCTCAAAGAGTTCCAGCGGGCGCTCGGCAACGGAGTCCGATTCGTCGTTTTTGGGTGGCCGGCGTTCTGGTGGTTCGACTACTACCCCCAGTTCATGCGCCTGGTGCGTTCGATGACTACCTGCCGGCTCGAAAGCCCGCGGCTCGCGATCTTCGAGCTGAACGAATAGAACCTACACCCCGGCGTTCTGCACGTCCTCGAGGAACCCCAAGGTGGCAGCGCCCCTTTGAGTGAGTGCGCTTCATGCCTGACGAAGTTTCCATCGACGTTGTCATCTGCACCTTCAACAATGCCGGTCTCCTCGACAGGACACTGGAGGCGTTGCAGACGCAGATCCTCCCACCCGGCGTCGACTGGCGCATTCTCGTCGTCGACAACAACTGTACGGACGAAACCCCCGAGGTCGTCGCGCACCGGTCCCTGTCGAGTCCAGTGCCACTTCGCCGGGTCGCCGAGCCAATTCCAGGACTGACCCCCGCCCGTGTCTGTGGAGTCCGCAACACCTCCGCCACCTGGATAGCCTTTGTCGACGACGACTGCCTGCTCGCCGACGATTGGATCGAGCAGGCCGCTCGCTTCGCAGAAGAGCATCCGGAGTGCGGCGCCTTCGGCGGCCGCATCGTCCTCGACTGGGAGGTACCACCTCCCGAGTTTATCGTAACATTCCCTTTCGCCTTCGCCGGGAAGAATCACGGTGATACCGCCAAGCGCAGGCCCTGGGTCGCCGGCGCCGGTATGGTCGTTCGACGAGAAGCGATCGAAGCGTGCGGATGGGTGGACGAGCAGTTCCTCGCAGATCGAGTGGGCAGACGTCCCGTTTCCGGAGGCGACATGGAGATAGCACTGCGCATCGCGGCCAGATACGAGGTCTGGTACAACCCGCGGTGCTCCCTTCGCCATGTCATCCCGGTGCGTCGAATGTCCCGCGAGTACCTGCGCAAGATCCTTTTCGAGCTCGGCGCGAGCAGGCACAACGCCGACGCCTTGACGTGGCGCGGCTCATATTCCTCCTGGCTCCCTTATTCGGCCGCTCTTTCGGCGGGCTTCGCGGTCGCCGGGCTGGCTCGCCTCGGCCGAGGACTCGTCGGGCCGCAGGAGCGGCATGACGGGCCCGCCGCGCTGGGTCCCACACTCGGGTGGTGGTCGGCGATGTGGACTATGTTGCGCATGGAGACGTCGAAGCGGCGAAGACTGCTCGGCTGTGCGGTCAAACTCACCGGACGCTGACGCCCGATCCGTGAGCCGGGGCGGAAATCGGTCTACGACCCATCTTGACTGATATATGATAACGATATAGTATAGCAGAATGCGGACCATCATCGATATCCCCAACCACATCCTCGACCAGATCGACTCTCTGGCCCAACAAGAGAAGATTTCCCGCGCCGAAGCCGTTCGTCGCGCGATGACCGAGTACCTGGAGAAACGCCCACGTTCCAGGCCGGACGCGGCATTCGGAATCTGGAAATCCAGAAAGATCGACCCACTCGCCTTCGAGGATGCCCTTCGCCGGGAATGGGATCGATGAACGCTGTCGTCGATACGAATATTCTCATCGACTACCTGAATGGCTCCGAAAAGGCCCGGCGTGAGCTCGATTCTTTCGACGCGATCTACATCAGTCTGATCTCCTGGATGGAAATTTTAGTCGGAGCCCAAGGGGACGACGAATCGGAGATCCGTGAATTTCTCCGTCGATTCCGTATTTATCCCGTCGATGAAGGAGTTGCGGAGAGGGCCGTAGAAATCCGGCGGCGAGACAAGATCAGACTCCCGGACGCCATCATATGGGCAACGGCGCAGCACCTCGGTCTGATGCTCGTGACCCGCAACAAACGCGATTTTCCCGCTAGCCATCCGGGAGTGCGCATCCCCTACAGCTCGTAGCCAAGCCGGTACCATTTCCGCATAGTCCGCGTATCGCGGCAAGCGTCGTTGAAAACATTCGGCGCTTTGTCAGCCATCGGCGTTATACTAGCCGACCGCCACGCCACCCCTCCGGATGAAGCTCTACCTCGACAACCCGCTCTACTCCGCCACCGACCTCCTCAGCTTCCTCGGCTGCAGCCACGCGACTGTCCTCGACATCGAAAACATGCGCGGCAGGCGCAACTCCAGATGGGAAGCGCACAGCGGGCGAGAACCGCGTCGAGGTTCTCCCCCTTCAGCAGTGGCGCGGGTTCGGGCGTCTTCCCGAAGCGAATGAGGGCGACCTCTTCTTCGACATGGAAGGCGATCCGGTTTATTCACCGCAGGGGTCGCTGGAGTATCTATTCGGATTCCATTACGTCGAGAACGGTGAGAACCGCTATCGGGCGTTCTGGGCAACGGATCGCGAATCCGAGAGAAAGGCGTTTGAGGACGCTCTTGATTTCATCACGATGCGCCTCGAGAAGTATCCTGACGCATTCATCTATCACTATGCGTCTTACGAGCAGACGGCCCTCAAGCGGCTGGCCAGCGAGTATGGAAAGTCGAGCCGGCATGAAAGCGCGATAAAGCGTCTCGCGCAGTCGTACGGCACTCGTGAGAACGAGGTAGACGATCTTCTACGCAACCGCAAGCTGGTGGATCTATACAAGGTCGTGCGCGAAGCGGTGCGCACCTCGGAGCCTGCCTATTCGCTCAAGAATCTCGAAGTGTTCTTTGCAGAGAAGCGGACGCAGGTCATCACGAGTGGTGGCGACAGCATTGTCGCATTCGAGAAGTGGCTCAAAATCCGAGACGATGCGCTTCTCGAACAGATCGAGGTCTACAACGAGTTCGACTGTCTCTCCACCCGGCTCTGTCGCGACTGGCTGATCTCACTCCGCCCCGCGGACGCAACGTGGTTCGATCCCGAAGCAGAGAAAGCCGGTGAAGCTGCCGACGACGCTGAACGAGAGGCGAAGCGCCGTGAGAACGATGCGAGGATTCTCGGGCTGCGTGAAGCGCTTGT
>JALYOO010000151.1 GCA_030856845.1 Gemmatimonadota bacterium | reverse complement strand
GTTCAACGGCGAATATGTGCTGCTGCTGCAAAGCGGGGCGAAGGTGACGACTACGCGGTCGTATCGAGGTGCGCTGGTGGAGCTCCTTGAACGGCCGAAATAAGAGAGCTCATACGCCCGGTCAAGGTGGCTCGGATGCCTCCTTTATGGCCGAATCACATTAACCCGCACGCGGGCTCAGCAGAGGTAGCGGGCAACGTCCAGCAGGGTTACACTGTGGCCCGATGACGCTATCTCCCACCGGCATTGAGTACGCCGAAGACGCCGGCCTTGCCGTGGCACCTCCGAGCGGAAGCCGGATGGGAATCGTCATTACCGGTCATGTGGATCATGGAAAGAGCACGATCATTGGCCGACTGCTCGCCGATACAGGTTCTCTTCCTGATGGCAAGCTCGACCAGATACGGGCGCTCTGCGCCAGCACGTCGCGACCTTTCGAGTACGCCTTTCTCCTGGATGCCCTGAAAGACGAGCAGGCCCAGGGCATCACTATCGATGCTGCACGCATCTTCTTCAATTCGCTGACTCGCCAGTACGTCATCCTCGACGCGCCCGGCCACATCGAGTTCCTGAAGAACATGATCACCGGCGCAGCACACGCCGAAGCGGCGCTCCTCGTTATCGACGCGGCTGAAGGAATCCAGGAGAATTCGAGACGTCATGGCTACATGCTGTCGCTCCTCGGGGTACGGCAGGTCGCTGTGCTCGTCAACAAAATGGACCTCGTAGGATACGATGAGACCGTATTCGAATCGATAGTCACGGAGTTCCGTGATTTTCTGCGACAGCTCGATCTCGACCCGTCCACTTTCATTCCGGTATCCGGGCGCGACGGCGAGAACATCGCAGTCCGCGGAGCGAGGATGCCATGGTACTCCGGCGGGAGTGTGCTCGAGGCGCTGGACTCGTTCACCACGGATCGCAGCGCCGTCGATCGACCGTTCCGCATGCCCGTGCAGGGCGTCTACAAGTTCACGGAAGACGGTGACGACAGGCGCATCGTCTCCGGCGCGGTCGTGACCGGGAAACTATCGGTCGGGGACGAGGTTGTCTTCTTTCCCTCAGGTAAACGGACACACGTGAAGACGCTCGAAGCTTTCAACGCGTCGTCACCACAATCGGTCAACGCCGGAAGTGCGGCCGGCTTCACGCTCGACGAGCAGGTCTATGTGCCGCGCGGGGAAATTGCGGCGCGCGAAGCGGAAACCCGGCCGCATGTCAGCACACGCCTGCGGGTGTCCATCTTCTGGCTCGGGAAGCAGCCTCTGGTGAAGGGAAAGGATTATACCCTCAAGCTGGGCACGGCTCGCGTAACCGTTCGCGTCGAGGCGATTCTGCGCTCGCTGAACGCATCCTCGCTTGCGACTGTGGACGGGCCGGAGATGGTCGCGCGAAACGCTGTCGCCGAATGCGTGCTGAAGCTCGGACGCGCCATCGCGTTTGACCTTGCTGCCGAAATTCCCGAGACCGGACGTTTCGTCCTCGTAGATGACTACGAGATCCGCGGAGGTGGGATCATCCGCGAGGCTTTGTACGACCGGGAGTCGTGGGTGCGCGACCGCGTTCTTCTCAGAAACTACATGTGGGAGCCGAGCGTCATCTCAGGCGAGCAGAGGGCGGAGCGGTTCGGGCAGCTTCCCCGGCTCGTGCTTGTTACGGGCGATCGGAACGCAGACCGGAAGGAAGTGGCGCGACAGCTCGAGGCGCGACTCTTCGCCGACGGTCGAATCGTCTATTTCCTCGGTATAGGCAACCTGCTGTATGGAGTCGATGCCGACTTGACCCGCGCGGACGAAGACCGGCTGGAGCACATGCGGCGTCTCGCGGAAATCGCCAATCTCATGCTCGATTCAGGTGCGATACTGATCGTCACAGCTGTCGAGCTCACCCCTGAGGATCTGGAAATCATCAAGGCTGGCGTGGACCCAGACCGGGTTGTGACGGTTTGGATCGGTGACATGGCGGAAGAGGTCCCGAGCGATCTGAACCTCGGCCTGGGCATGCCGCCGGGTGAGGGAGCAGAGCAGATCAAGTCGCTCCTGCGCGATCGTGGCGTGATCTTTCGCGCGTGGTGAGAAGCGACAGCAGGGTCGACGTAAGCGCTTCCTCCCTCCACCGGCTGGAGGAACTGGCACGAGCGGCGGGGGAGGCGATTCTTGATTACTATGAAGATAGTAGTTCCCCGGTGGACGCTCGCAGTAAGTCGGACGGCAGCCCCGTCACCCGCGCCGACCACGCGGCCCATGTCGTCATCGTCACCGAGCTCGCAAAATGGGACCCGGAGGTTCCGGTCATCTCCGAAGAAGGAACGATTCCGCCCTACGCCGAGCGCAGCGGATGGACACGGTTCTGGCTGGTGGATCCTCTCGACGGCACGAAGGAGTTCATCTCGCGGAATGGCGAGTTTACCGTCAACATCGCCCTCATCGAGGATGGCGAGCCGGTCATGGGAGTGATTCACGCTCCGGCGATCGGCACGACGTACGTGGCTGGGAAAGGTCTTGGTTCGTGGCGTGTGGAGGCGGGCGGCGACCGGTTCGCAATCTCGAGCTCGCCCGGTCGGAGCAATACTCCGCTGCGGGTCGTCGAAAGCCGGTCGCACGGGTCTCCGGAGCTCGAGACATATCTCGCCACTCTCGAGGTGGGAGAGCGGGTCCGCGTTGGCAGCTCCCTCAAATTCTGCCGCGTCGCGGAAGGACGTGCGGACATATATCCCCGGCTTGGTCCGACAATGGAATGGGACGTCGCGGCAGGCGATTGCATCTATCGCAACTCGGCTCCATTCGGACCGCATCTATCGTCGCTCACCTACAACAAGCCGGATCTACGCAACGGGCCATTCGTGCTCGGGCTTGGCGACCCAGCTGGCGTGTTTTCCCCGGCAG
>JALYOO010000135.1 GCA_030856845.1 Gemmatimonadota bacterium | reverse complement strand
GCGATGGTCCCCTGCTGATCATCGCGGGCGCGGGCACGGGGAAGACCCGAACACTCGTATACCGTGTCGCCCATCTGCTGGAGCGCGGGGTCCGGCCCGACCGAATCCTGCTTCTCACGTTCACGCGACGCGCCGCTCAGGAGATGCTGTCGCGCGCAGAACGTCTCGTGGGGTCGACAAGCCGAAAAGTCCACGGGGGGACATTTCACGCGACGGCGCACCGACTCCTCCGGCGATTCGGGCCCGCCGCCGGGCTCGCGAAGGATTTCAGCATCATGGACCAGGGCGATTCAGCGGACCTCATGCAGCTCTCGCGCTCGGCGCTCGGCTACGCATCGCGATCGAAAAGATTTCCCAGGAAGGAGACTCTGCAATACGTGTATTCCCGGCACATCAACACGGGGATACCAGTCGACGACATCCTGCGCGAGCAGTATGCGCAGTTCACGGAGTACCTCGAGGACTTCGGGAAGATCTTCGCCGATTACACAGACCGTAAACAGCAGCGCAACCTTGTTGACTACGACGACCTGCTGCTGTTCTGGGCCCTGATGCTCGAGGCTTCACCGGAGCTTGGAGAGAGAGTCGCGGGTCTATACGATCACCTGCTGGTCGACGAGTATCAGGACACCAACGTACTCCAGGCGCGGATCCTCCGGGGAATGTGCCGCCAGCACTCGAACATCACCGTAGTCGGTGACGATGCGCAAAGCATCTATTCGTTCCGCGGCGCGAACTTCCGCAACATCCTCGGCTTTCCAAAGCAGTTCGCCGGTGCAACGATCGTGACCCTCGAGCAGAACTACCGGTCCACTCCGCCAATTCTGGAAGTCACGAACACGATGATATCGCGAGCGACGGAGAGGTTCACCAAGAACCTCTGGACGGAGCGCACCGGAGGCGAGCCGCCGTGGCTGGTAGCGGCGCAGGATGAACAGCAGCAGACGCAGTTCGTCGTCGACCGCATCCTGGAGCTGCACGAGGAGGGCACTCCGCTCAGGGAGATGTCAGTACTCTTTCGCGCGGGCTACATGTCTGCCGATCTCGAGATCGAGCTCACCAACCGCAAGATTCCATTCGAGAAATGGGGCGGTCTCAAGTTCCTCGAGGCCGCGCACGTGAAGGATGTGCTTGCTTTCCTTCGCATTCTCGAAAACCCGAGGGACGAAGTGAGCTGGCTCAGAATACTTCTCCTGCTCCCCGGAATCGGCGACGCAACGGCACGCTCGGCGATCGAGTCGATGGCGAGCGCCGCGTGGGAGTCGGGGGCGTTTGGCAGATATCAGCCACCTGCGCGAGCTCGCGCGGCGCATCTCGCGCTGGTCTCCCTGCTCGGCGAACTGCGCGATGCTCCTTCGATCGACCAGGCAAGAGTGTCAGCCGATATCGCCCGGGTGCGGCGGATGTACGACAATCTTCTCAGGGAGAAGTACGACAAAGCGGAGCCTCGGCTCGCTGATCTCGATCAGCTCCAGACGATCGCCGCTGGTTATCCGGACCGCAGCACGTTTCTGTCGGCACTGGCACTGGAGCCACCGCAGGCCAGCCAGGACCTCGCGGGCGCATCACGCGAAGACGACGACTGCCTGGTGCTCAGCACCGCGCATTCGGCGAAGGGCAAGGAATGGGATGCGGTGTTCGTCATCTGGGCGGTGGATGGATGGTTTCCATCGGCGCGGTGTCTCGACAGCGATGAGGAAATCGACGAGGAGCGCCGGCTCATGTACGTCGCCATGACACGGGCCAGGAATCATCTCAGTGTCACGTACCCATTGAACGCGTACTCGACACGACGCGGTTCCGACTATTCAATCGACCAGCTGTCGCGCTTCATCGACCGCGGTGTACGTGATAGAATGGAGCGGGTGGCTGTGGGCACAGGCAACGGGGCCCATCCCGTGGAAGCAACGCCGTCGCGGCCGCTGGTGGATCTGCGAGCATTGCTGCGGGGACGATTCGGTAGCTGACCGGCTGCGGCGCCGTCATTTTTGCGCCTCCGGTTGGTCGCATTTCTGAAACGCACTCCCGCCTCGCCGTTTCCAGTGGATGCGTTTGGAAGTGAGCCGCTGTGCGTCGATAGTTGAGCGCCGCGCGTTTCGCGTTCTGAGCGCACCTGCTGGTACACGGGCAGCGCACACCGGTCAACGGGCTACTCATCACGCCTGGCTCACGGCGCAAAACGCATAACGCGCCGTTGGCTCGTCAATTCCGCTCCCGCCGCTCTACTCCCCGGGCTGTAACAAGCCAGCGGGTGAGGCCAGCGTAGGGATCCTTGCTGTTCGCCTTGGCGATCCCGATAATGCGGCCGATGGTTCGCTTCAGATCT
>JALYOO010000102.1 GCA_030856845.1 Gemmatimonadota bacterium | reverse complement strand
CTCCTATTCCGACTGGCCGGCACTGCACAAGCTCGAATATGTGGATCGCGTTCTCGCCGAGATCGGTGATGATGTTCCCGTCGTTCCCGCCCCGGTCGATGACGACCTCCCCGTTGACGCGATGCGGTACCCGCTCGAAGAACACTACCGCGGAATCGCCGAGAGCATTCCATTTGGTGATCCGAGAATCTTCGACGGGGATCTGAAGAACATCTTCGGCACAGCAAGCGAATCTCCGGACGGACAACCAGCCGCGCGATTCATCGAGTCACATCGTCGCGAGATCGTCGGCAGGATTTCCTACTGGACGGGAGAAAGCTCGTACGTCGTGAGGCAATTCGCGGATTTCATTCGCGACCGGTGCGACACTCTCGGGCTTCACGTACGCGGCCTCGAAGCCTCCACGCTGATAGAGATGACTGCGTTCGGCACTGCCGTGATGATGAACTACCGCCACACCAATTCAATGAACAGCATGGACAAGGACGACGAATGAAGATCGCGCTTCTCCACACGCAGGACGCGCTCGAGCCTCCGGTGGACCCGGTACTTGACCAGGTCGAGGCTGCACTGCGACACCAGGGGCACGAATGTCGTCGGCTGGTAGTCGATGATACCGTTCAGCCGCTCGTCACGTCTCTAAACGACGATCGTCCCGACCTCGTCTTCAACATCGCCGAGTCGTTCGCGGGCAAGAGCGCGCTGGAGTCGAACATCGCCGCTCTGCTCAACCTGCTCGGTCTTCGCTACACGGGATCGAGCCCTGCCGGGCTGATCCTCGCGGGGGACAAGACACTCACCAAGAAGGTGTTGACGTTCCACAGCATACTGACGGCGAGGTTTGCCACGGTGTTCAGGGGCAATGTGGACTGGGCAGGGGACATTGCTTTCCCGTTGATCGTCAAGCCGCCACAGGAAGACGCTTCACTCGGCATCACGCAGAAGTCGATCGTCAACGACGTGAAGGAGCTGCTGCAGACCATCAGCTCGATGCAAACCGAATTCCAGTCACCTGTGCTGGCGGAGGAGTTCATCGACGGTCGCGAGTTTTACGTCGGAGTGCTGGGCAACAGTGACGTCAAGGCTCTGCCGATCATCGAGCTGGATTTCTCCGGCTACCCCGAGGGACGGCCGCGCATCGCCAGCTGGGAGGCGAAGTGGGGCGACGCGGGTGATGAGAAGGGCGCAGAGTTCGAGGGGACCAAGTCGATTTTTCCGGCGGATTTAACGGACGAGCTGTCCACACGGATAAAACGGGTCGCGATCGATGCGTTCAATGCGTTGAGACTACGGGATTACGCGCGCGTCGACCTTCGCGTGAACGCCAAGGACGAGATCTACGTCATCGAGGTGAATCCGAACTGCTATCTGGAGGAGAAGAGCGAGTTCGCCAGCGCGGCGGCGAAGGAAGGCATCGAGTATCCGGCCTTGATCGGCAGGATCGTCGAGCTGGCGAGCGCACGGTATTCGCGTTGACAGAAAAAGCCGGCTCGAGGCCGGCTTTCCTGTTAACGAACTTGTTTGAATGCAGCTGGCAGAGTGCTACCGGCGTGCGCCTTTCTTTGCGGCACTCTTGCGACCGCCCTTCTTCGCGGTGCTCTTGCGGCCGCCTTTCTTCGCAGTGCTCTTGCGGCCACCCTTCTTCGCGGCGCTCTTGCGGCCACCCTTCTTCGCTGCGCTCTTGCGACCGCCGCTTTTCTTCGCCGCGCTCTTGCGTCCGCCTTTCTTTGCTGCTGCCATTTTATCTCTCCGTGGAGGAGTTGACCTCACGCCGGCTCCCCGGTGGAGCCGACGAGTCCCGCTTCGCGTCCGCACAGGCACGCTCGATTACGAAGCACGTCATTCACGAAACGTCTTTCGTAACTACGCGCGAATATAGAAGCAACAGAAATGGTGCGCAACAACTTTCTTGATCTGTCAATGCGATGCGCGCAGCAGCGACACGCTCATCGATCGCTGAACTTCGCGAGCCTTCCGCGCCGCTCATCGACATGACAGCTTATCACCGCGCTACAACGAACCGTCCGCGGGCCCGACCCGACAATCCGGAGTACTCGCTGCAGTGAAAGCTCTCGTAAAGGAAACGGCGGCCCCCGGTTTCGCGCTGCGCGACGTTCCAGAGCCGCGCATCAGGGAGAATGAAGTTCTCATCCGGGTGAGACGCGCCGGAGTGTGCGGCACCGACGTACACATCCACGATTGGGACGACTGGGCCAGCAGTCGCTGCCGGCCGCCGTTCATCGTCGGCCACGAGTTTGCCGGCGATGTCGTCGAAGCAGGTCGACTCGTGACGGATGTGAAGGAAGGCGATCGCGTCACTGCCGAGGGACACATCGTCGACGGGAGATGTCTTCTCTGCCGTACGGGCAACGCGCATGTATGTCCATTCACCAAGATCATCGGCGTCGACCGCGATGGCTGCTTCGCCGAATACATCGCGATGCCCGCTACCAACGTATGGCACCTGGACGACACGATCAGCTACGACATCGGCGGCATACACGACCCGATGGGCAACGCGTTTCACACCGCTCTCACCGCGGACATCCCCGGTGCGACAGTACTCGTCACCGGCTGCGGTCCGATCGGAATCTTTGCCGTCGGGATCTGCCGGGCGGCCGGCGCCTCGCGCGTCATCGCCTCGGACATCAATCAGCGCCGTCTCGAGCTAGCGAAGCACATGGGTGCGCATGACGTCGTCACTCCCGACGAGGCCAGGGATGTCGTCATGCGCGCGACTGGCGGCCTGGGAGTCGACGTCGTGCTGGAAATGTCGGGAGTCCCATCGGCGATCCACCAGGCCTTTGAGCTCGTCCGCGTCGGCGGACGAGTTCAGATGCTCGGCATACCCGTGAAGCCGATCGAGATAGATCTTCCCCGCGAGGTGATCTTCAAGGGCATCACGATCTACGGAGTGGTGGGGCGACGAATGTACGACACCTGGCATCAGATGACGCGCTTCCTGCGCGCCGGAGAGTTCGACCCGTCGCCGGTCATCACGCATCGCTTTCCGATGAGCGAAGCCGCCGAGGCGATCGCGGCCATCAAGTCGGGCGATGCCGGCAAGGTGATATTTGAAATTGCATAAGGAGTTTGAGTGGCACTGAACCAGACTTTTCGCGCGGAGCTCGAAGGAGGAATCGAGAAGCTCAAGTCCGACAACGTGTACAAGCGGCTCAATTACCTCGATTCGCCGCAGGGCGCACGAGTGACGATGGAGGGACGCGGCGAGGTCCTGATATTCTCGTCGAACAACTACCTCGGGCTGTGCGACGAGCCGTCGGTCGTACAGGCGGGGATTGACGGACTCCAGCGATTCGGCGCCGGCACCGGCAGCGTACGCTTCATCTGCGGTACCTTCTCCGTCCATCGTGAACTGGAAAGCGCAATTGCGACTCTGGCGGGTACAGAGGCGTCACTCTCCTATGTATCGGCGTGGAATGCCAACGAGGGACTCACGGCGAGTGTCGTCGAGCAAGGCGACTTCGTCGTATCGGACGCGCTGAACCATGCCTCGATCATAGATTCGCTTCGTCTGGCGAAGGCGATCACGAAGTGCACCACCGGAGTGTACGCGCATTCCGACATGTCAGACCTCGAAGCGAAGTTGTCCGAAGCCCGCGGCGCGAAGCGGCGTATCATCTGGACCGATGGTGTGTTCTCGATGGAAGGCAGCATCGCGAGGCTGCCCGACATCCTGGAGATCGCGCGCCGACACGATGCAGTCGTCATCATGGATGATTCCCACGCTACCGGAGTTCTGGGCGACAACGGGCGCGGCACCGCAGAGCACTTCGGAGTCGTCGGCGAAGTGGACATCATCACCTCGACACTTGGCAAGGCACTCGGTGGGGCGGCAGGTGGCTTCGTCGCGGGCGCCGCCGCACTGTGCGATATGCTCACGCAGCGATCGCGGCCTCAGCTGTTCTCGAATGCGCTGCCTCCGACAGTCGCGGCGAGCGCGCTCGCCG
>JALYOO010000090.1 GCA_030856845.1 Gemmatimonadota bacterium | reverse complement strand
GCCATCGCGAGAGGGTTCTGCACCAGTAGATTAATTGCGCTATTCAGCCGGCGGTCTCAGAAAGCCTTGTCCTATCCCTCGGTCGCCAGGTGATGACGCGAAGCCGCTGTGAGCTCGATCGACAGCTTCTTGTCGGCCAGCAATGCCTCGAGACGCCTGAGCTGAAGGCCGATGATGTGCCCGATCTGTTTCTGCCCCAGAGGACGGAAAACAATGACGTCATCAACCCGATTGAGAAACTCCGGCCGGAAATGCTGTCTCAGTGCTGACGTCACCTGCGTTTCCACGAGTGCCCAGTCGTCGGTACCATGCTCCAGAATGAATGCGCCCCCGATGTTGGAGGTCATGATGATGACGCTGTTGCGGAAGTTCACCGTCCTTCCCTGCGAATCAGTGAGACGTCCATCGTCCAGAATCTGGAGCAGGATGTTGAAAACATCGGAATGTGCCTTCTCGATCTCATCGAAAAGGATCACAGAGTAAGGTCGACGTCGGACGGCTTCGGTGAGCTGTCCACCCTCTTCGTACCCGACATATCCCGGCGGCGCCCCGATGAGTCTCGCAACGGCGTGCTTCTCCATGTACTCCGACATGTCTATGCGCACCATCGCGTGCTCGTCATCGAACAAAAACTCGGCGAGAGCACGCGCAGTCTCCGTCTTCCCAACGCCGGTGGGACCAAGGAAGATGAACGAGCCGATCGGCCGGTTGGGATCCTGCAGTCCGGCGCGTGAACGGCGCACGGCGTTGGAGACGGCGCGCACGGCCTCGCTCTGTCCCACTACGCGTTCAGCCAGAAGTGACTCGAGACGCGTGAGCCGTTCCCGCTCTGCCTCCATCATTCGGGAAACAGGAATGCCGGTCCACCGCGCGACAATCTCGGCAACATCGTCGGCAGCAACTTCCTCCTTCAGGAACTGGCGGCCACCCTCCTGCTTGCTGGCGAGCTGCTGCTCCGTTTCGCGAAGCTGTTGCTCGAGCTGCGGAATGGTCCCGTACGTAATCTCGGCCGCCTTGCCGAGGTCGCCCGATCGCGTCGCCTGCTCGGCTTGTAAGCGAGCCTCTTCCATCTGCTGCTTGATCTTCCCCACGCTGCCCAGTGTTTCCTTTTCATTCTGCCATTGCTGTTTCATCGCTGTCGATTTCTCGCGCAGCTCGGCCAGCTCGCGCTCCAGCGTTTCACGCCGCTCCTTCGACGCCTTGTCTTTCTCCTTTTGCAGCGCCTGTCGCTCGATCTCGAGTTGCGTCATGCGCCGCTCGACTTCATCGATTTCCTGAGGCATGGAGTCGATCTCGATGCGCAGACGCGACGCTGCTTCGTCGATCAGATCGATCGCCTTGTCGGGAAGGAAGCGGTCGCCGATGTACCGATTGGATAGAGTAGCAGCGGCCACCACTGCACCGTCGGTGATTCTCACGCCATGATGAACCTCGTACCGCTCCTTCAATCCGCGCAGGATGGCGATCGTGCTCTCTACACTTGGCTCGCCTACATAGACGGGCTGAAAACGCCTCTCGAGTGCTGCGTCCTTCTCGATGTGCTTGCGATACTCGTCGAGTGTCGACGCTCCCACTACTCGCAGCTCACCTCTCGCCAGCAAGGGCTTCAGCATGTTCCCGGCGTCCATCGAACCTTCTGCCTTCCCCGCTCCGACGAGCGTGTGCATCTCATCGATGAAGATGACGAACTTCCCTTCCGCCTCGGTTATCTCTTTCAAGACCGCCTTGAGACGTTCCTCGAACTCACCACGGAATTTTGCGCCCGCTATCAACGCGCCGAGGTCGAGCGATAGAAGTCGCTTGTTCTTCAGGCTTTCGGGTACGTCTCCGTTCGTGATTCGCTGAGCGAGACCTTCGGCGATTGCGGTTTTCCCCACGCCGGGCTCTCCAATCAGAACAGGGTTGTTTTTCGTTCGTCGGGAAAGGACCTGGATGACGCGCCGGATTTCCTCGTCGCGTCCGATGACGGGGTCGAGCTTGCCGCGCCGGGCGGAGTCCGTGAGATCGCGCGTATAGCGCTGCAGCGCCTGATACTGGTTCTCCGGGTTCTGGTCCTCGACCCGATGCGATCCGCGCACTGCCTGGAGAGCGTCGAGCAGACCTTCGCGCGTTGCGCCCGCTCCATTGAGCAGCCGCTTCGAGTCCGTACCGTTGAGATCGGCCAGCGCAAGCAGAAGGTGCTCGGTCGAGATGAAATCGTCGCCCAGCGACTTGGCTTCCTCTTCCGCGCGGTCGAATAGCTGGTTCAGCTCGCGGGAAAGATTCGGTTGCGCGTCCGATTGCTTCGGATAGCGGGCGACTTCCCGTTCGGCCTGCTCACGCAACGAGGCCACACTGACACCAAGCTTCTGCAACACAGGCACGACGATTCCTTCATCCTGGCCGAGCAGGGCGAGGAGAAGGTGAAGGTCATAGATGACGGGATTGCCGGCGCGCCGGGCGAGCGACACCGCTTCGTTCAGGGCTTCGCCCGACTTCACTGTCAGACGATCGGGATTGATCATGTTGGAGGCGGGTGCAATGGGAGTGCCGCCCTGAACGCTGCACGGCAGGTACAAAAACGGTAAGTGCGAACCGGGAAAAGACTGCCAGCCTGTTCTTCAGAATTTCGAAGCTTCGTACGATGCCGATATGCCAAAAGAACGCGCTCCACGAGTGGAGCGCGTTCCATAGTCCCTCCCGTATCGAAGTGATTACTTCGACACGAGCATTTTCTTCACTACGGCCTTTCCGTCGACCTCGAGCCGGTACAGGTACACACCCGATGCCACTTCCTGCTGCGTTCGAGTGTCTTTTCCATCCCAGAAAGCCGTGTACTGATTGCAGGTCAACAACAGACCTTCGATCGGTTCTCCCCCAGCTACATTCCCCGTTCCGCCTTGCAGCGCCGGCACAGCTACCGGCTGAGCCAACACATTGAAAACTCGCAAGCTGACGCGGTACAACCGGCTCGGATCCGTACAGCCGGCGCCTTCGCCGATTGTGAACGGAATCCTCGTTTCCGTAATGAAAGGATTCGGATAATTCTGCCCGAGCTCCAATCCGGGGCCACGCGCTTTGCCGGATTGGGGTGAAACTCCCTGAGCCGACAGATCACCTGGCATGAACGCGCTGAGGGCAAGCACGATCAGTGCTACCCACAGGTGTTTCATTTTTTTGCTCCACTGCTGACAAAGAAGTTTGTGAGAATGCTCCTGAAATACTGGTTGTACAGATGTTCGCCTGTGGCCAACCTACGGTTGCTCCCAGAGGGTGTCAAGCAGCGCATCATCCACGTGCGCTCTGACGAATCCGTTTTCTACTCAGCGACCGGCTTGACCATCCTTCCATCCACCCTTCGCTCAGTCACCCCTTTCCGGTCGCAATGCTCAAGAAAGGGGATCAGATACTTCCTTGAAACCCCAAGAAACTCTTTAAGCTCCGCAGGGCTGTAAAGGCGGCCCGGCTCGACTTTCGAGCGCAGCTTCCCGACCATGCTCACCACCGTTGACCTGGAGTAGTAGCGCTCGTCGCCTACTCGCTCCAGCACACCCTCACGCTCCAGCTTGCGCAGCAAAGCCGGGGTCCTGCCACCGAAACGAGACGTCAGCTCGTCAACCGCGGGGGGCTCTGACCCCTTGGT
>JALYOO010000082.1 GCA_030856845.1 Gemmatimonadota bacterium | reverse complement strand
TGTTAGGCGCCTCTGTCTCATTCTTTTGGTGAAAGCCAACCACGCTTCCCCGGGATTTAGATGCGAACCAGGGTACTTCTCGCTTCCGCAGTAATCGTTGTCGCCGCATGCACAAAAGCTGATACGCCCCCCGCGGCTGACACTTCAATGCCCGTCGCGACCGAAATGCCGCAGACTCCCATCACCATCGCGAGCGTTGCGGGCAAGTGGAACGTCAACGTAATGGGCGAATCGAGCGACAGCGTGGTGGCAACCAATGTGACCACTTTCACTGAAGATCCTGCAGGGTCGAGCTTCCGGTTCCCCGGCGGACCGGCGATTCCCATTCGGAATGTGACAGTGTCAGGCGACAGCATCACCTATGAAGCCGGGCCGTTCGCAAGTGCAGTACGAAAGGGAATGAAGGTGTCGAATCGGGTCGCCGTGAGATTGCTTGACGGGAACGTTGTCGGAAACGTCAGAGCCCGGTACCAGACTCAGGGTGCCGACACCGTGAGGCAGTTCCGCATCGTGGGAACGCGGGCACAATAATCCTGCGGACTTCGACTGTCTGAACGATACGGGTGACGAGTAGAGCGTTCGCTCCCTCGAGACCGTCATCGAATGCTCGACCATCGCTCACTGACGCCGCTTCCAAACGATTTCCTCCACCGCGAGGCCGACCGCCAGAATCCTGCGGTCGGCGTTCTGCGTTCCCGCGATCATCATGCCGACCGGTGCGCTGCCGGGATCGTGGCAGGGAACGGAGAGAGCGCAGCCATCGAACAGGTTGACGATTGACGGATTGCGCAGCATGCGGCCGTTCAGTCGGAAATAGGTGTCGTCGTCGCGAGTGGCTTCAGCGATCGTCGGCGCGGTGTCGGGTGTCGTCGGCATGAGCATCGCGTCGTAGCCGCCGGCAGCGGACTCGATTGTCCGCACGAAGACTGCGCGCAACCGCAGGATTTCGGCGTACTTCGCCGCGGTGATTTTTTCGCCCTGGCGAATGCGGAGGATGACACGCGGGTCATACTTGTCGGCGCCGTCTCTCATCCATTGCCGGTGCGCAGCAAAAGCCTCAGCACTGGCCAGCGCGCCGCGCGGGCTCACTGCAGCGGCTTGTGCGAACTCGGCCATTGGCAGCTCGATGATGATCGCGCCCGCGGCGGACAAGCGAGCAAGTGCGGTTGCGAATGCGTTCGCTACGGCTGGTGACAAGTCGTCTTGGAAGACCGTCTTCGGGACGGCGAAACGCAATCCGCCGAGGCGTGCCATCGCCGGAACATCGTTGCCATCCGCGGCCAGCACCTGATCGAGCAGCGCGCAATCAGCTACGGTTCTCGCGATCGGGCCGGCCGAATCGAGCGTGTGCGACAGCGGCAGGACGCCGTCGAGGGGCACGCGTCGCGCGGTCGGCTTGAAGCCGACGAGTCCGTTTAGAGCTGCGGGAATGCGGATCGATCCGCCGGTATCTGTGCCGATCGCGCCGGGCACCATGCCGTCGGCGACCGAGATCGCTCCACCCGACGTCGAGCCGCCGGGAATGCGGCCGGTAACGCGATCGAAAGAGTTCTTCGGTGTGCCGTAGTGCGGATTGATGCCGAGTCCCGAGTACGCGAACTCAGTGAGGTTCGTCCGGCCGACAATGATTGCGCCAGAGGCTCGCAATCGTTGGACGACTGTCGAATCACGTTTCGCCGGCGGCTTGCCGACCAGCACTTTCGATGCGCCGAGTGTGACGACACCGGCTTCGTCGAACAGGTCCTTGATCGAGATCGGGATGCCGGCGAGGGGGTGCAGTTTCGCGCGGGTTCGTCTTTCCGCGTCGACGCGGTCGGCGGCAGCCAATGCCTCGGCACGATGGACGACAAGAAAGGTTCGCGCGCCTTCTCCCTGCGGGTCTTCGATTTCCCTAAGTGACTGTTCGACGAGCTGCCGGCTGGTGATTTTCCCGCTGGCAAGAATGCGCGAAAGATCGACGATAGTCATCGTCGCGAGTTCGCCATCTGATCGGCTTTGCGCAAGAGCGGGCGACGCGCGAAAAAGCGCCGAACCGGCCAGTGTATAGGCACCTAACCGAGCAGAGTCGCACAGGAAGTCGCGCCGAGCCTGATTCATGGCTATCTCATCCTTTGTAACGTGCTGAGCGGTGAAGCAAATCCCGATGCTTCTCGACAACCGGGTCTGCGAGTCATGGCTCGATCGAAACGAAGGCACGTACCGGGAAAGTGCCAAATCCTCTGACCTTCACTGGCACTGCAGAAAAACGTCCTCCTTTTTTCGGTACAGCCGCCAGCCCGCGCATGTGTTCGACAATCGGTATGTCGTGACCCAGCAGAATGCTATGTACCGGACGCTCACCGGTGGCGATGCTGTCGATGTTCAGCGAGTCGATGCCAACTATCGCCGCCCCTGAGCTCGCAAGCCAGTCCGCTGCGCGTTCAGTGAGGTGCGGATGTCCCTCGAAGTAGTGATCGCTGCGCCAGTACCGGTCCCACCCGGTGTGAAACAGTACCGCTCGACCGCTAACCTCAGCCACTGGCAGTGGGACCTGGTCGATCGCCGAACCGGCCGCAGGATCAACCCGCACGACCAGGCACTCGATGTCTGCTACTGATTCCAACGGCAGCTCTGAAAGATCCTTTCCGTTCTCGTACCGGTGAAACGGACTGTCGACGTAAGTCCCGGTATTGGCGATCATTTCTATCTTGCCAATCTGAAACTCTGTTCCTGGCGCATATGTGGCACGGGATGCTTCGCGGCTCAACCAGTCGCAGATAATCGGCGCGGGGAATCCCTTGTAGGTGATCATCCCGTGCTCGACGGTGTGACTGACATCGATCAGTTGCCGGCGTGTTCTATCGGTCAAATAGCGCTCACGCATTGATTCCAGTGAAGACGGCACCCGCCGCTATCGCGGGAGACACAGCTTTTCCCATTCATCAAGCATTCGCTCGAATGCGAATCGTTGTGCGACCCGCCTGGAGCCTGCGGCTCCCGTCTTTTTCCGCAGTTGAGGATCATTCAGCAGATGCATTATCTCCTGCGAAAGACTTTCGGGATTGGGTGCAGCAGTCACTCCAGGACGAGTTCCATCGGGGAAAGATTCCATTGAGTCCAGTGCACCGCTGACGGGAGTTGTTACGACGGGAATCCCGAGAGCCATCGCTTCGAGCATGGCGTTCGACAGCCCTTCGAAATCCGAACTCAGGACGAACACGTCCAGCGCATTCAATGCATCCGCAGGACAGGACGCGAAGCCGGGAAAGTGTGCACGACTCGTCACGCCGAGCTCGGCCGAGAGTCGTTCCAATGCGGGACGCTGCGGGCCTTCGCCGGACACGATCAGGTGTGAGTCCGGTGGAAGCCTGGCGAATGCATGAAGCAACCGGTCGTAGCGTTTCTGCGGCACGAGGCGTCCCACCGATCCGATGACGGCGGCCGATGCGGAAATACCGAGTGTCGCACGGTACGCTTCGCGCGTGATTCGTGGAACTTGAGGCGGCACGCCATCGTAGATCGTAATGATTCTCGCCGGATCGATCGTGCCAATGGATTCAAGCAGCGGATCGCGGACTCCAGACGCATTGGCGACGACGACGTCCACGAAATGTCTGATGGGAATCGTGTAGGTGAAATTTCTCGCGCGATGCGAAGAGACGGCCGTGCGCGCAATTATCCGGGGAATCTTGGCCAGGCGACCGGCCATCCCTCCCAGCCACATCTTCTTGAAGGTGGTGATCAGCAACGCGTCGGGTTCGGCCTTTCGAAGAATGCGCGCGAATGCCACTGCGTCGGTCAGCATCGCGTCGCCTCCCAGGCGCACAAGCGATGCCTCGATGCCCGTTCCCCTCATCATGTCTGCGACGGCATTGCTTCCACAGGCGGCGATGCACTGGTGTCCGCGGGTGCGAAGCCCGTTGAGAAGTCGCTCGAGCCAGATCTCGCCGCCACCGACGACAGGTGAGGCGTTGTGGGCTACAATCAGCAAGCAGGTGACTCCGTCATCCGGCCATTTTCAGCGCGGCAGTGTCTGAATCGTTGAGGCGGGCGATGGGCCGCGGGATAGCTCGCTCCACGAAAGAGTAAATCATATAGTAGCGAGTGAGGCGAGCAACATCAGATTGCCTGTCAGGCCCGGATGATTCCATTTTGCTGAAACGACCCATGCGTCTCAATCAGCTTCCCATCGCCGTGCTCGCGGCCTGTCTCGCGTGCACGTCCGCAAATCCCGCCTCCAAAAAGCCTGCCGAGGCGCATCCGATCCGCGTCGTAGGCTATCTCGCGTCATGGGGCGTGAGAAGCAAGGGGACTCGTATCGCCGAACTCCCCGCAAGAGATCTCACACACATATTCTACGCGTTCGCGAAAATCGGCAGCGATGGTCGCGTCGTGCTCGGGGATCCGTGTGTCGATGTCGGCACCTGTCGATCTGGGCCAGCCGTTGGCCCCGGCGGAAATTTCGCCGAGCTGAGTCGTCTGAAACTCCGGCAACCGCACTTGAAGGTGCTCATTTCAATCGGGGGCTGGACCGGTTCGGGCAAGTTCTCCGACGTCGCGCTCACCGACTCGACCCGTCGCGTATTCGCCGAGTCGGCGGTTGATCTCTTCATTCGTCAAAGGCCGGGACTCTTCGATGGCATCGACGTCGACTGGGAATTTCCTGTCGCTGGAGGAATGGAAGGAAACGTCGAGCGGCCGGCCGACAGAGAGAATTTCACTCTGCTTCTCGCCGAGCTGCGTCGCCAGCTCGACGCACAGGGCGCGATCGATCGCCGGCACTACGAACTCGCGATTGCGGCTTCGGCACGCCCGTCGGAGATCGCCAATGTCGAGATCACACGGATCGTCCCACTGCTCGATTTTATAAATGTCATGACCTACGATTATCACTCGGGCTCGCGCAGTACCCACTTCAATGCGCCATTGTACGCAGCCACTGGAGATCCAACCCCGTCGCTCAATGTCGACGTGACAATGCGTGCGTTTCTCGACGCCGGTGTTCCTGCCAGCAAGCTGCTCGTCGGCATTCCATTCTATGGACACGGTCACGGCGGTGTGCCGGGCGGCAACGGTGGACTGTTTCAGCTGGGGACAGGCAAGCCATCCGGATGGCGCGGGAACGATGGTGATTGGAGAGTCCTCGCGCAGACGCGTCTCAAGAATCCCAGCTATGTCCGGCATTGGGACTCGGCGGCTCGCGTGCCCTGGCTATACGATTCGACCAGTAGAACGTGGGTGAGCTACGATGATCCCCAATCCGTCGGAGAGAAAGTCCGGTACGTACGCGAGCGTGGCCTCGGCGGCGTAGTAATCTGGGAGCTGGGTGGCGACGACGGAAGTCTGATGCGGGCGATATCCGCCAGGTAGTGATTGTGGTGATCCTTTTATGAAGGCCGCAGCATCAGAGGCGGTACAAAATGCGCCGCGGCCTCAAGTCCTGGTCCACTGCCCGTCGATCGAACCTTACCAGCGAGCCAAGCGAGTTTCATTAGATCGCTTTCCTTAACTGTACATCAAGTAGCTGCTGGCACGGGCTCGCCGAACACGATGCGATGCCCGTCAGGAGTGCGGAGCGTGAACTCACGGAGGCCCCACGGCTTGGTTGCAGGAACCGACAAAATCTCAGCGCCTCCGCGGACGACCTCGTCGTGCAGCCGGTCGACCGCGTCAACGGTCAGGTATACAAACCACGAGTGATCTCCCAGCTCGCCAGCCGGCGTGGCGTCGCGGCACTCGCCCAGCATTATTCGGAACCCATCTCGCGACAGAAAGCTCCAGCCGTCTGAGCCGTCCCCGAAGTCGCGCTGGAATCCGAGCACTTCCATGTAGAAACGCGTGGAGATCGCCAGATCGCGGACGGCAAGGACGCAGCGGGAGTTCGTGATGCGAGACATTCCTACCTCCAGAACCGTGGGGGCAAGCCAACGCCCGAATTGAGCCGCGCCCGAGTCAACTAGACCGAGCCGAACGCGCCGCCGAGACTGAAGATCCCTCGTCGCGTACGTAGATCGTTCTATCGCGCACTTCGCCTCCAGTTAACCCTTGCGATCAGGTGCCAGCCGCGGGACCAAGCAGGTCCCAACGGTTTCCCTCGAAATCCAGGAACACCGCCACCTGTCCATATGACTCAACACGCGCAGCGGTGACGAATCTGACACCTGCGGCGCTCATCCGCTCATGTGCCTTTTCGAAGTCATCAACGCGCAGGAAGAAACCGACCCTCCCGGCAAACTGCTCGCCCACTGCCAACACTTGACGTTCGCCATCGGCGCGCGCGAGCAGAATGCCGGTATGACCGCCGACAGGGCGAACAACGACCCAGCGCTTCGGGCGACCGTAATTCGTCAGCGAAGGAACGTCCTCCACGAGCTGGAGCTGCAGGACATTCACGAAAAAATCGATCGCTGGTTCATACTCCCGGACAATCAGGGCAACCAATTCGAGCTGCGACATCAGGTCGGTCCCACCACGAAGAGAGTGTAGCTCGCTCGGCAACGTCGACGCGCGTCTCGATTCATCGGGCTGGTCTCCCACCGTATTGGACTTGAAGAAACCGATGACGGGGTCTGGTCGATCTACTTCAACACCGTACTCATTGCCACGCTGGATGAGCGTGATTACATCATCCGTGGGTAACCCCGAAAGTGTTACCTATGTTGCTGGACACTTCTGTTACCTATCTCCCCGGCTGCTCACGCGATCACAACCTGGTCTGAGGGAGTGGAGGCATAAATGATACTTTATTCCCAAGCCGGTTAGCATGAGGCAATTTTTGCTGATGCACTATCGACGCAATTGTATCCTCGCGTGCCTTGCAGGGATGACAGTCGTGTCAGCTCTCGGCGCGCAGGGGAGAGCTCGCGCACGCGACCTCGATGTCGTTCCGGGAATCTTTCCGCCTGGAGTGAACAACGCTATCACGGATGTTGCCGGCGTAAAGGTCGGACACGCGTCGATCGTGCGTGGCGACTCTATTCACACGGGCGTCACGGCAATTCTGCCACATGATGGCAACGTCTTCTTCGATCGTGTGCCGGCTGCTGTGCACATAGGCAACGCTTTCGGTAAGCTCATCGGCTTTGCCCAGGTAAAGGAGCTCGGCGAGCTCGAGACCCCCATTCTTCTCACGTGCACCCTGTGCGTGTGGCGCGCGGCAGATGCTCTCGTTGGCGAGCTGCTATCTAGACCGGGAATGGAGGGTGTTCCATCGATCAATCCGGTAGTGGGAGAGACGAACGACGCCGGCCTGAACGCGATTCGCAATCGGCCTGTGGAGGCGAGCGATGTGCGCGCCGCAATCGCGTCCGCATCAGGAGGCCGGGTGGCGGAAGGCAGCGTTGGCGCCGGCACCGGAACCATCGCCTTCGAGTGGAAGGGCGGCATCGGCACGTCGTCGCGCGTTGTGCCGCGCACTCTCGGTGGATGGACTGTCGGCGTGCTGGTGCAAAGCAACTTCGGCGGCGTGCTTCAGGTTCTTGGCGCACCGGTTGGTCGAGAGCTTGGCAGGTATTCGTTCCAGAATGCCGTCAGCCGCGAACGCGGCGACGGCTCCGTGATGATCATCGTCGCGACCGACGCGCCGATCTCTGATCG